>DASQVN010000692.1:0-4435 GCA_035640755.1 Rhodopila sp. | reverse complement strand
TTATCGTGCGTTCGATTGTTATTTTGCGCTCGTGCGCACTAACATGATAGAAAACCGATGCCCGCTAAACCGAGCTGGTACCGCAGTCTTGCCTCGATTATTGAACAGCTTGAGAAACATCCGCACCCCTATGTCGATCGCGCCACCGTCGAGTTTCTCTTCTCGGTCGGACGCAGGCGGGCCCAGCAGATCATCGCCCCTTGTATAACGGACCGGGTCGGCTCCAATGGCTTGGCCGATCGTGATCTTTTAATCGCGCATCTCCGGCGCATTGCCCGTGGTGAAGAGGTACCGTTTGAAGTCAGGCGACGCCGGAAAGTGGCTGCCTTCCTGGAGCAACTTCGCCAGGAGCGCCTCAATCAACCTCAACTTCTGGTCCCGGCCCCGGTTGCGATCGTCAATCAGCAACTCCGCCGGTTGCCGGCCGGAGTTCGCATTAGCCCGGGCGAAATCAGAATCGCTTTTGACAACCCCCAGGAGGCGCTCGAAAAACTCCTCGCCCTAGCCATGGCCATCAGCAATGACCTCGAGGGATTTGAGCGGACCGCGGCTGGCGAGCCCTAGGCCGGTTCCCGCCTCCAGCTTGCTACGTATCTGGTAGCTACCTCATCGCTATCTGCTGGCCTCGTTGTAGCCATTGACAGGAGGATATGAGAGTGCCATGATTCTGTCGTTTCGTGAGGCAGGCGATGCCCAGAGCAGTTCCAGTTGCTGTCGCCGGACTTCTCCTATGCATGGTTCCCCACGCTGTCGCGGACACGATCGGCACGCTGCCGTCCCCCTGCATGCCGGGTCCGTTGAGTAGCTACATTGCACTGGGGCCGAGCGGCTGCAGTTTGGATCATGTGGTGTTCTACGATTTTGCGTTTTCCGTTCTGGCTGTGGGAGGAGGCGCCCTGCCGGTTGCCTCTTCGGCTGTTGCCGTGAATCCTGCGAAGATCGGTGAGGACTATCTGTTGACATTCTCCTCCGCCGGTTTCAGCGTGTCCGGTAGCGAATTCGTCAGGTATCTGCTGGCGTACACGGTAGACCCGCACCCAATCCTGACGTTCGAGTCATCCATGGAAGTGGACTCGCCCGTTTTCCCGGGAATCGCCTCGATCACCACCAATCTCTGCCTGAATGCGCCATTCGCGGGCGCCGTCTGCCCGACGACCACGGCAAGCGTGACGGTCTTCGACAATGGAATCACGTCCCAGCCGGTGCAGTCCGTATCGTTCCCTCCCATCAATATTCTGGGCGTGAGGAACGAGATTCTGCTTCAGGCCAACGGCGCCTCGGCGGATTTTTCGAGCCTGACGAACAAAGTAGGATTTGTCCCCGAACCGGCAGGCTGGCTTTTAGCGGGCCCGGCGCTGGTGGCGGCCTTAGTCCTTTGCCGGGGCCGGACCCGACGCTGAAACTGCCCTGAAGCGGGCGAGCGTCCGATCCAGCTCTTTCCACAGATGCGGGACACAACGACCGTCGCGTGCCGGCGGAACCAGCGCGAGAGCTTTTTCTTCGGTGAGAATGGCCTGCGTCAAAGCTCCCGTAGCGTGGTAGGCAAGCGCGAGGGTGTGCAGGACGGCGGGATTCCTGCCATCGGTCATAGCTGAGGCCTTTTCGGCGTGCAGCCTGGCGCGAGCCGGGTCCTTCAACGCCGGTTCGCGCGCCTCGAGCAGCAGCCAGGCGTAATTGCGGTGGTCGTCCTGCGATGCGTGAGGCTGGTCCGCCAGGGCGCCTGCCAACGCGAGCGCACCCTGCATCAGTGCGGCTGCCTCCTGGTTCCTGCCTGAATCGGCGAGAGCAATCGAAAGAAATCCCGAGGCCAGGTACAGGTCCCTCTGGTAAAGCTTGTTGCGCGGGTCGCCCCGGTGTAGTGCTTCGGTGAGTTCGACTCCCTTGCGATACTCAGCAATGGCTTCGGCGCGCCTGCCGGCGCCTGCCAGCACGTCGCCGAGGATGATGCGGCCGCTCGCAAGATCGCGACGGGCCAGGGCGTTGGCAGGGGCGGAGGCCGCGAGATCTTCGAGAACGGCGAGACCCTTACGAATCGTCTCCTCCGCTGTTTGGGTATCGCCGCAACTGGCGTGGACTTCTCCGGCTCGCAGACTACCTTTGGCGAAGGAGCGTCTGTTCTCGATGTTGTCAGGCTGGAGCCGAACCAGCTGTTCCGCCAGCATCAGATGCTGCCGGTAGTCGGCCATTGAAGCGGCGAGTTCCCCCGCTTCATAGCGGGTGAACGCTTTTTTCCCGTACGCGGCCGTCAGATCGCGCAACGTCTGAGGATCGGCGTCGTGAGGCATCGTTTCGAGCAGTTTCAACTGCGCGTCGTATTGTGCGAGAGCGGCCGGGAAGTCTCCCTGAAGCGCCAGTATGTCGCCGAGTTTTTGCTTCACGCGCGCGAGGTCGCGTTGCGTCCGCCGGTCGTTGGGATTCGCGCGGCCCAGCGCGCCGGCGATATCCGCGGCCCTGCTATAGTTCTCTTTCGCCGCAGCAAGGTCTCCGAGATTGGAGCTGTAAAGGTTACCCTGCACATCGCCGATCCGGATGTATCCCTCAATCAGGTCGCGTTGCAGAGCGGCATCCGGGCTCTCCGCCGCCAGCCGGTTCAGGGCTTCGAGTCCCCGGCCCACAGCTTCCTTGCGCGCGCCGGTGGGACCGGACTGCAGGGCGTCGTCGAAATCATACAGGATGAACTCAGCCAGCCGTCTGACGTCCTGAAGGCGCCTCTCTGCCCGTTCCTTCTCGAATCGTGCCTGCCCGGCGTACCACATCGAAAGAACGGTCGCGGCAACGAGCAGCATTGCGGCACCCGCCGAAGTCGCAACGGCTACAAGATGCCGCCGCAGGAGCTTGGAAAAGCGATATGCGAGGGTATCGCGGCAGGCCATCACCGGCCGATTTTCGAGATACCTCCGGATATCTTCGGAGAGGTGCTCGACGGAGGGATAACGGCGTTGCGGCTCTTTGCGCATCGCCATGAGCACGATGTTGTCCAGGTCGCCGGCAAAGGGCCATGACGGGTTGGAGGCGGCGACGGAGCTGGGCCGCCGGGGCGACGCATCGCAAACAGCGGTCTCGAGTTCGTGGACCGACTCCGTCTTTTCCTGAAACGGATGCTGTCCCGCCAGAAGCCGGTAGAGCAGGACGCCGAGGGAGTATACGTCGGTGGCGGTTGTGATCGGTCGACCGAGGATTTGTTCAGGGCTGGCATATTCCGGCGTCATCGGCTGCATTTCAGTGCGCGTGAGGCCGACGGTTTGTGACGCATATTCGGCCTTGAGCAGTTTGGCAATACCGAAATCAAGCAGCTTCGGGACGCCTTCGGGCGTCACCAGGATGTTGGTGGGCTTCAGGTCGCGATGAACCACGAGGTTCTGATGCGCGTAGTGCACAGCCGCGCACACCGCCTGGAAGAGCCGCAGGCGTTCCGCCAGGGGCAGCTTCCTTTCGTCGCAGAACCGGTCGATGCGCTCGCCTTCAACATACTCCATCACCAGGTATGGGACTTCTTCGTCGCCGAGTCCCCAGTCGAGAAGCTTGACGATTCCGGGATGATCGAGCGCGGCCAGCGTCTGGCGCTCGTTCCGAAACCGGCGCATGGCCGATTTGCCGACCAGTTCGGGCCGGACTGCCTTTACGGCGACGCGGCGGCGGAACTGGTCGTCTTCGCGAACGGCGAGATACACGGAGCCCATCCCGCCGCGTCCTATGCGGCGCAGCAGGCGGTAGGCGCCGAGTGAATGGCTCGCGAGCGAGCCGCCGGAGTCGCCGTCGAGCAGCGGCGAGTCCAGGAAGCCGGAGCCTGCGTCGCGATCGGACTCGATCAGCGAAAGTACCTCGCGGCGCAGATCCTCGTCTGCGCCGCATCGCTCGCGGAGCCACGATTCACGCTCCTCAGGAGGTCGCTCTGTCAGGTCGTCGAATACGGATTTAATTTGACACCATCGCTCGGGAGTCATGGCCGCCCCCGGCATTGATCTCGCGATGCAACCACGCCCGCGCCGATCTCCATTCCCGATTCACGGTCGTCTTCGATAAGCACAGGCACCGCGCGATCTCCTCGATCGAAAGGCCCGCGAAGAACCGCATCTCCACCAGCTGCATCTGCCGCGGGTCGATCTGTTCGAGCTTCTCCAAAGCCCGGTCGAGCGCGAGCGCATCGTCGAGACAATCCTCGCGAATGAGCAGCGTCTCATCGAGCGGAACGCGATGCGCGCCGCTTCCCCGCCTGGCTGCATGACGCCGGCGCGCGCAGTCGATCAGCACCTGCCGCATGACGCGAGCGGCCGCAGCGAAAAAGTGTGACTCGTCTTCCCAACAGGCATCTGCGCCGACGAGGCGGAGAAAAGCCTCGTGCACCACGGCGGTTGTTTGCATGGTGTGACCGGCGCGCTCCCGGCGCATACAGCTCGACGCCATTCGGTGGAGATCAGAATAGAGAAGCGAGAAC
>DASQVN010000691.1:0-2121 GCA_035640755.1 Rhodopila sp. | reverse complement strand
TGTTGACGGCGTCTTCGAGGTTCAGCAGGCAGAGGTAGTTCTCACGGCCCTTGCGCACCACCGCTCGGCGGCGGCGCTCGGTCGGGTCGGGGATGATGCGGGAAAGTTCGGTCTCGATCTGGCGTTGCAGGTGGCGGGTGTAGGTGCTGATCCAGACGGCGCCCTTGTTCTTCTCGGCCCAGACGGTGGCGGGGGCGAGGTAGCCGAGGGTCTTGCCGGTGCCGGTGCCGGCCTCGACAAGCACGAGATGCGGGTCGCCGCGGATTTCGCGTGGCGCAAATGCGGCGGTGGCGGCGCCGGCATAGTCGGCTTGACCAGGGCGCTGTTCGGCGTTGGGGCCAAGGATGGCGGCGAGGCGGGCGCGGGCTTCGGTTTCGGTCACGAGGTAGGCGGAGGGAGGCGGTGGCGGCGCCGTGTCCTCCCATTCGGGGAGGCGCTTCCAGATTTTCAGGGGGTCGTTGGAGGCATGGGCGTCGGGGTGGCCGAGGGCGTGGGTGACGTAGGGCCCCCAGCCCCAGCCAGCCTTCTGCATGCGGGCGGCCAGCAGGGCAGCGTCGCGGTTCAGCGGCGTGTCGCGGCCATGGGCGAGATGGTGCAGCAGGGCGGCGGCGAGGTCGGGGAGAATGGCGACCTCGGCTTCCAGGCCGACGGGGGGCTTGTCGAGATCGAGCGTGAGCGCGAGACCGCGGGGCGTGGGGGCGGCGGTGCAGGCGGGGTGGACAAAGGCGAACAGTTCCAGCAGGTCGAACGCCGGCATCGGACGCAGGCCGAGCCGGCGGAAGGTGGCGGGGGCGTGGACGAGGATTGGGGGTGGGAGGGCGCGCAGGCGGTCGACAGCCTCGGCGATGGGGAGGACGAGGAGTTCGCCATCCGGGGTGAGGATGGCGGCGCGGCCGTGGCCGGCGACGACCGAGGGGGACTCGGGCAGGGTGATCCGGGGTGTCACGCGGGAGTGGTAGCCCGGATTCGCCGGTGCGTCAGCAAGGATTGGCGGTATTACTCCTTGCGCATGCCACGGTATTCGCGGCGGACGATGTCCATCAGCTCCTCCACCGACGTGGAGCGCGCGGCATTTTCGTAGGTTACGCGGCCGCGCTGGAGCAGCATGACATGGTCGGCGATCTCCAGCGTCTGCGCATAGTTGTGCATGATCATGATGATGGAGACGTTGCCCGTGGCCTTCAGGCGCAGAATCAGGTCGATGATCAGTCCGGCCTCGCGCGCGCCCATGGCCGCCAGGGGCTCATCCAGCAGCAGCACGCGGGCGTTGGAGTTCACCGCGCGGGCGACCGCGATGGCCTGCCGCTGACCGCCGGACAGGCGCTCCACCGGCAGCGAGACCGACGGGATGTGAACGCCGATCTGCTCCAGCAGGGCTTCGGCCTTCTGCCGCATGGCGCGGTTGTCGAGCAGCCTGAAGGGAAAGCGGCGGACGATTTCGCGGTTGAGGAACAGGTTGTGATAGACGCTGAGGGAATTCGCCAGGGCGAGGTCCTGATAGACGCATTCGATGCCGAGCGACCGGGCGTGATCGACCGAGTGCAGAACGACTTCCTGGCCGGCGATGAAGATGCGGCCTTCGCTTGGTGGCTGATAGCCGGTGAGGATCTTCATCAGGGTCGATTTGCCGGCGCCGTTGTCGCCAAGGATGCCGAGGATCTCCCCCCGGCGGAGGCGCAGCGAGACGCCGGCCAATGCGGTGACGGCGCCGAAGCGCTTGACGATGTTCTCGGCGGCGAGCGCCTCCGGGGCGCTGGCCGGTGTGTGTTCGGCATTCATCCCGCGACCCCGGTGCGGCGCAGCCGGCTGATGTGGATGTTGAACAGCATGGCCGCCAGGATCGCAGCGCCCAGGATGATGTTGAACATGAACGCGTTGATGCCGATCAGCGTGAAGCCGTCGCTCAGCACGCCGAGGACGAACGCGCCGATGAAGCCGCCCAGGATGGTTCCTGAACCGCCCGCCAGTGGGGTTCCGCCGATCACGCCCGCGGCCACGGCGAGAAACATGATGTTGTTGCCGCCCGCCTGGGGGTCGATCGAGGAGATGCGGAAGCCCTCCAGGATGCCGGTCAGGCCGGCCAGCACGGCGGCGATGGCGAAATTGCCGATCTTCAGGCGG
>DASQVN010000690.1:0-6111 GCA_035640755.1 Rhodopila sp. | reverse complement strand
AAACCGATGCTGTCAAACCCTTGATCCTCTGGGAATCCCCTCACCCGTTATCCGTAGTCCGGGTTAGGGATGGAAGTCGCCATGGCACAGGCGGTCGCCGTCCGGCATCGCGGCGAGCTCAGCCAGCAACGCGCCCCGCCGCGCCTCGCTCAGCCTGGGCGCCTGCCGGATGTTCGCCGCCAGCCTCGTCTTCAGGCCAGCGAACTGCGTCGCCGGCTGACTGTGGATCCGCAACTGCAGCCGAGCCATCCGCTCCAGCAGGGAAGGTGGCGGCGCCGATGCGTGCTTCACGGCATCAGCAAGCGGCGGGCCCTCGACGCGGGACATCAGCACGCCCCACCGGCCGCCGATCTGCCGCACGCCGTGAACCGTGGGCGCCGGCAACCCGAGCGGTTCCAGCGCCGCAAGTATCGCCGCCTCCCGGAATGCCGAGCGCTTCGGGGCCTCTGGCTTATAGAGCTTTGCGACCAGCGCGCCGCACGCGAACACCTCGGCCGCCTTGCCGACGCCGATCAGCTCGCCCAATGCCGGCTCGGTCATGGCCTCGTCCGATCCGTCCTCCCGACATTCCGGCAACTATAGAGTATCCGTGTTGATCAAGCGAGTTTCGGCATCCCACCGCCAGCGGCTTGCCGCACCGGGGCAAGGCGGGTAAGCCCCGCCCAGAGAGGAAACAGGACCAACCCCATGCCCAAGCCTCGCGGCCGCCAGTTCTTCGCCAACCCCGGCCCAACCAATATCCCCGACAGCGTGCTGCGCGCGATGGACCGCCCCAGCATCGACTTCAACGACCCGGAATTTCAGCCCATCTACGACGCCGGATTCGCCGGCGTGAAGCGCGTACTGCGCACGACCCAGCACCTGTTCATGTACAACGCCTCCGGCCATGGCGCCTGGGAGGCCAGCCTGACCAACCTGCTCTCCCCCGGCGACGCCATCCTGGTGGTCGAGTCCGGCTACTTCTCGGACAACTGGGCCTCCATGGGCCGGCGCCATGGCCTCGATGTGCGCCTGCTGCAGGCCGACTGGCGCCGCGGCGCCAGCATCGATGAGCTGCGCCCGGTGCTCGAGGCCGATACCGCGCACGCCATCAAGGCAATCTGTGTCGTGCACAACGAGACATCGACCGGCCTGATGCTGCCGCTGCCGGCCATCCGTGCCGCCATGGACGACACCGGCCACCCGGCCCTGCTGCTGGTCGACACCATCTCCTCCCTCGGCTCGCTCGCGTTCCGCATGGATGACTGGAAGATCGACTGCGTCGTCGGCGGCAGCCAGAAAGGCCTGATGCTGCCCACCGGCATGAGCTTCACCGCCGTCTCCGACAAGGGCCTCGCCGCGCACGCGAACGCCAGGCTGCCGCGCTTCTATTTCGACTGGACCATGATGGGAAGCCGCCCGCACAAGAGCTTCATCGGCACCATCCCGATTGCCATATTCTATGGCCTGCGCGAATCCATCCGCCTACTGGAGGAGGAAGGGCTGGACAACGTCATCGCCCGCCACAGCCGCCTGGCCGAGGCCACCCGCCGAGCCGCGCGCGTCTGGGCCGGCAACAACGGGCCGGCGCTGTTCTGCGTCTCGCCCGACCGCTATTCGGATACCGTCACCGCGGTGCTGATGCCCGAGGGCCACGACGCCGAGGCCCTGCGCGATACAGTACGCGAACGCTTCAACGTCTCCCTTGGCGGCGGCCTCGGCAAACTCGGCGGCCGGATCTTCCGCATCGGCCATCTGGGCGACCTGAACGAGCCGATGCTGCTCGGTGCCCTCGCCGCGGTGGAAATGGGGCTGCGCATCCAGGGCGTGCCGCACGGCCGCGGCGGCGTCGACGCCGCGATGGAGTTTCTCGCAGGCTCCGGGGAAGGCTCCGGACCGGCCTGAACGCCCGCCGGGACAGGGCGGTTGCCCCGCCCCCTCTCGACCGTGCCGGCTTCATCGCCTAACCTTGACGGTGACCCCGATCGGCCTCCGCCCAGAGGCCGCATCGGAACCCATAACCGCGACTGAACGGGAGCGACGATGTCAACAATGAGCTATGCCGCGCCGACCACTGTGGAGGACGCCGTCAAGCTGCTGTCAGGCGCCACGGGTCTGGCGAAGCTGCTGGCGGGCGGCACGGACCTGCTGGTGCAACTCCGTTCCGGCCGGGTGAAGCCGGACCTGATCGTGGATACCAAGAACATCCCAGGCGTCATCGGCATCCGGGAGGAAAACGGCGGTTATGTCGTCGGCGCCGCAACCCCCGGTGCCGAGGTCGAGGCGCACGCCGGCATGAAGGCCGCCTGGCCCGGCGTCGTGGAGGCGCTGGACCTGATCGGCTCGACCCAGGTGCAGGGCCGCTGCTCGCTGGCCGGCAACCTGTGCAACGCCTCCCCGGCCGCCGACAGCGTGCCGGCGATGTACGCCGCCGGCACCACCGCCGTCATCGTCGGCCCGAACGGCCGCCGCGAGGTCCCGGTCGAGCAGATCCCCACCGGCCCCGGCCGCACGTCGCTCGCCAAGGACGAATTCATCCTCGAGTTCCGGTTTCCGCCGCGCCCGGCCCGTTCGGGCGACGCCTATCTCCGCTTCATCCCGCGCACCGAGATGGACATCGCCGTCGTCGGTTGCGGCGTCAACGTCACCCTGGATGAAAACGGCGTCTGCACCGCCGCCCGCGTCGCGCTGGGCGCCGTCGCGCCGACCGTCATCCTGGTGCCGGAAGCCGCACAGGCGCTGATCGGCCACAAGCTGGATACCGATGCCCTGGCGAAGCTGGACGCTGCCGCGCAGGCCGCCGCCAAGCCGATCTCCGACAAGCGCGGCACCGTCGAATACCGCGTCAAGGTCGCCGGCGTGCTGGCGCGCCGCACCGCCGCCATCGCCTTTGACCGGGCAATGGGCAAAAAGACAAACGGAAAGGCTCACTGACCCATGGCTACCAAGAAGAACTACGTCTCCACCACCATCAACAATGAACCGGTGGAGTTCCTGTGCGAAACCCAGCAGACCATGCTGGACGTGCTGCGAGACGTCATCGGCCTGACCGGCAGTAAGGAAGGCTGCGCCTCGGGCGACTGCGGCGCCTGCTCGATCATCGTCGACGGCCGCCTCGTCTGCTCCTGCCTCATGCTCGGCGTCGAGGCCGAGGGCAAGAACATCACCACCATCGAAGGCATCGCCGAAGGCGACAAGCTGCACCCGGTGCAGCAGAAATTCCTCGAACACGCCGCGCTGCAATGCGGCTTCTGCACCCCCGGCCTGATCGTCGCCTCCAAGGCGCTGCTGGACGAAAACCCCAACCCCACGGAAACCGAGGCCCGCTACTGGCTGGCCGGCAACCTGTGCCGCTGCACCGGCTACGACAAGATCATCCGCGCGGTAATGGACGCGGCGGCCGAAATCCGAGGAGAGACCGCGGCATGAACTATATCGACAACTCCCTGAAGGTCGTCGGCACCCGCCCGGTCCGCCCCGACGGCGTCGACAAGGTCACCGGGCGGGCGCGCTTCGCCGCGGACGCCAGCGAGGCGGATATGCTGTGGGCCAAGACCCTCCGCTCACCGCACGCCCACGCGCGGGTCATCAGGATCGACACCAGTAAGGCGGAGAAGCTGCCCGGCGTCCGCGCCATCGTCACCGGCGCCGACTTCCCCGACATCCCGTCCGAGGAAGCCTTCGTCGGCGAAGGCCCGATGAACTTCCGCGACCTCTCGCTCAACACCATGGCCCGCGACAAGGTGCTGTACGAAGGCCACGCCCTCGCCGCCGTCGCCGCCACCACGCCCGCCATCGCCGAGGAAGCCCTCGGCCTGATCGACGTAGAATACGAAGTGCTCCCCCACGTCATCGACGTCGAGGACGCGATGGCCGAGGACGCGCCCATCCTGCACGACGACCTGTTCACCGCGGGCGTCGAGCCGAAACCGACCAGGCCCTCCAACATCGCCAAGGTGGTGACGTACCGGAAAGGCAACGCCGACGCCGGCTTCCAGGATGCCGACGTCATCGTCGAGGGCCGCTACACCACCCAGCCCGTGCACCAGGGCTACATCGAGCCGCACGCCTGCCTGGCGACCTGGAATCCCGACGGCCAGGTGCAGATCCATAGCTCCAGCCAGGGCCATTTCATGGTCCGCGCCTACACCGCCAAGCTGCTCGGCCTGAACCTGGCGAACATCCGCGTCAACCCCGCCGAAATCGGCGGCGGCTTCGGCGGCAAGACGCTGGTCTACCTCGAACCCGTGGCGGTCGCCCTGTCGCGCAAGACCGGCCGCACCGTGAAGATGCAGATGACGCGGGAGGAAGTGTTCCGCGGCTCCGGCCCCACCTCGGGCGGCGTGATCGAGGTCAAGATCGGCGCGAAAAAGGACGGCACCATCGTCGCCGCCAAGGAAATCCTGAAATACCAGGCCGGCGCCTTCCCAGGCTCCCCCATCGGTCCCGGCTGCATGTGCGGCTTCGCCATGTACGACCTGCCGAACATCGAGGTGATCGGCTACGACGTGGTCAGCAACCGCCCGAAGGTCGCGGCCTACCGCGCCCCCGGCGCGCCGCTCACCTCCTTCGCCGTCGAAAGCGCGCTGGACGATCTGGCCGGGAAGCTCGGCATCGACCCGCTGACGCTGCGCGAGAAGAACGCCGCGAAGAATGGCACCAAGACCCATTACGGCCCGACGCACCAGAACATCGGCTTCACCGCCGTGCTTGACGCCGTGCGCGCCCATCCGCACTGGAAATCGCCGGTGAAGCAAGGGCAGGGCAGGGGGCTCGCCTGCGGCTTCTGGTTCAACATCGGCGGCGAATCCTCGGCCCAGGTCCATGTGAATGAGGATGGCAGCGTCACCGCCGCCACCGGCAGCCCCGACATCGGCGGCTCCCGCGCCTCGATCGGCATGATGGTGGCCGAGGTGCTGGGCGTCCCCGCCTCCACCGTGCGCACCATCGTCGCCGACACCGCCTCGATCGGCTTCACCCACCTCACCGGCGGCTCCCGCGTCACCTTCGCCACCGGCATGGCCGCGACCCAGGCCGCCGAGAAGGTGGTCGAGGACCTGAAACGCCGAGCGGCGCAGATCTGGGACATCCCGGTGGAGGCGGTGGAGTGGCGGGACGGCGCCGCCTACCCCGCCGGCTCCAACGCCGGCGCGTTTGAGCCGCTGGACCTCGCCGCCCTGGCGCTTCGGTCGCCGCGCACCGGCGGCCCGATCATCGCGGAGGTGTCGGTCAACGCCCAGGGCGCCGGCGCCGGCTTCGGGGCGCATATCTGCGACGTCTCGGTGGACCGGGAAACCGGCCAGGTCACGATCGAGCGCTACACCGCGATCCAGGACGTCGGCAAGGCGATCCACCCGAGCTACGTGGAAGGCCAGATCCAGGGCGGCGTCGCCCAGGGCATCGGCTGGGCGTTGAATGAGGAGTACATCTACAACCCCCAGGGCCAGATGGAGAACCCGGGCTTCCTCGACTACCGCGTGCCCGTCGCCTCCGACGTGCCGATGATCGAGGCCGTGCTGGTCGAGGTCCCCAACCCCCGCCACCCGTTCGGCGCCCGCGGCGTGGGAGAGGTGCCGATCATCCCGCCCATGCCGGCGATCGCCAACGCCATCAAGGCGGCCACCGGCGTGCGGATGATGTCGCTGCCGATGTCGCCGCCCAAGATGCGCGCGGCACTGGATGAGGCCGCGGTCCGCTGATGCCGAAGGTCGTCCTCGCCTCGGGTTCCGCGAGCCTCGGCCTGACCGGCGGGCAGACGGAATTCGAGGTGGAGGCGACGAATTTCCGCCGCCTGGTGCTGGAGTTGGAACGCCGCTTCCCCGGCCTCGGCCGCCAGGTCGAGGAGGGGATGGCGGTGGCGGTCGATGGCGAGATCTACCAGGACGCCTACGGGGTGGAGCTGCGGCCGGGGAGTGAGATTGTGTTGATTCCGAAGATTGGGGGTGGGTAGGGGGCTACCAGATTTACTGGTAGCCGAACGTCTTCATGAACTTGCCAAATGTCTCCTGGCACATTTCGAGTGCCTCTGGCTGGAGATCCCTTTTGTACCGGCCTATCGAGTCCGCCGCCGACTTGCTGGTTCGGTGGCTGTCGGGCACCAGGCTGGCACGCTGGGCCGCTCCCTTCGGCGGC
>DASQVN010000689.1:0-8556 GCA_035640755.1 Rhodopila sp. | reverse complement strand
ACCCTGGAAGACAGCGTGAAGATCCTGCGCGGCCTGAAGCTGAACTACGAGAAGCACCACAAGGTCCGCTACACGGATGAGGCGATCCGCGCCGCGGTGGAACTCTCGGCCAAGTACATCAATGACCGCAAGCTGCCCGACAAGGCAATCGACGTCATCGATGAGGTGGGTGCCTCGCGGATGCTGCTGCCCGAGCACAAGCGGCGGAAGACCGTCACCCTGCGCGACGTGGAGGAGATCGTGGCGAAGATCGCCCGCATCCCGCCCAAGTCGGTCTCGGCCGACGACAAGGAGACGCTGCGCAACCTGGAGCGCGACCTGAAGGCGATGGTGTTCGGCCAGGACAAGGCGATCGAGGCGCTGGCCGCCGCGATCAAGCTGGCCCGCGCCGGCCTGCGCGAACCGGAAAAGCCGATCGGCAACTACCTGTTCTCCGGCCCCACCGGCGTCGGCAAGACCGAGGTCGCTCGGCAGCTTGCCGCGACCATGGGGATCGAGCTGATCCGCTTCGACATGTCGGAGTACATGGAGCGGCACAGCGTGTCCCGCCTGATCGGCGCGCCGCCGGGCTATGTCGGGTTCGACCAGGGCGGGCTGTTGACCGACGCGATCGACCAGCATCCGCATGCGGTGCTGCTGCTGGATGAGATCGAAAAGGCCCACATGGACCTGTTCAACATCCTGCTGCAGGTGATGGACCACGGGAAGCTGACCGACCACAACGGCAAGACGGTCGATTTCCGCAACGTGATCCTGATTATGACCACAAACGCGGGCGCCTCGGACCTCGCCAAGGAAGCCATCGGCTTCGGCCGCGACAGCCGCCAGGGCGAGGATGAGGATGCGATCAAGCGCCTGTTCACGCCGGAGTTCCGCAACCGCCTGGATGCGACGATCGCCTTCGCCGGCCTGACGCCCGAGATCGTCGGCCGCGTGGTCGAGAAGTTCGTCATGCAGCTCGAAGCCCAGCTTGCCGACCGCAACGTGACGATCGAGCTCTCGTCGGCGGCCAAGGAATGGCTGGCCGAACGCGGCTACGACAAGCTGTATGGCGCGCGCCCGCTGGCCCGGGTGATCCAGGAGTTCATCAAGAAGCCGCTCGCCGAGGAGCTGCTGTTCGGCAAGCTGGTGAAGGGCGGCGCGGTCAAGGTGACGCTGAAGGACAACAAGCTGGACTTCGAGATCACCGAAGCCGCCCTGCCCGCCCTGCCCAAGCCGGACGGCGAGGACGAGGGCGGTGCGGACCGCGAACAGGAGGTGGAGGTCTGACGGCCTCCGCCATCCGGCGGCCATCGTAAGCGGAGGGTCGTGCCCTCACCGTTCCGTCATGGGCGGGCGTCGAGCTGGGCATCTGTGCTGCACCGTCGGTGGGTGGATGGCCGGGCCGGGTCGAGCCCGGCCATGACGGTGAGGACATGGCGCGACGGTGGGGCACGGCGCGTGGAACAGCGGCTTTACCGTCCACACTCCACCACGACCGTACCAACTTTTCCGCCGGCCTCTACCGCCTGATGCGCGGCGGCAGTCTCGAACAGTGGATACCGCGCGGCAACCGACAGGATGCGGCCGGGGTTACGCAGGAACGCGGCGATGTCCTGCTGTGCGCGCTTGCGGGCGGGGTGCGGGCTGGTCGGCAGCACGAAGCCGCGGATCGTCAGGTTGCCTGCCATCACGGCGCGCAGGTCAATCTCGGGCCGCGGTGCGCCGTTGGTTGCGTAATAGGCAATGCTGCCGTTCTGCCGCACCGAGGCGAGCACTGCGGACAGGTTGCCGCCCAGATCGACATCCACCACGTGATCCACGCCGGCCCCGTCGGTGATCTCGGCCACCCGCGCGGCCACATCCTCGGTCCGGTAGTTGATCACGTGCTCGGCGCCGCCGGCGCGAGCGCGGTCGGCCTTCTCGGCCGAACTGACGGTGGCAATCACGCGTGCGCCTGCCCAGGCGGCGAGCTGGACGGCGTAATGTCCCACGGCGCCGGCGCCGCCGGTGATGAGCAAGGTCTTTCCCTGCACTGGGCCCTGCACCGGGCCGGCGGCGAAGACGCAGCCATGCGCGGTCATGCCGGGGATGCCCAGGGTGGCGCCCTCGGCGAAGCCGACATGGTCCGGCAGTTCGGTCACCAGATCAACGTCCAGTGCGATATATTCCGCCGCGGTGCCCATCCAGCGGCCGTTGCGCTGCCCGTTGTAGAGCCACACGCGCCGGCCGGCCCAGCGCGGCGGCACGCCGTCGCCGAACTTGTCGATCACGCCGGCGCCATCGCTGTTCGGGATCACGCGTGGATACTCAGGCGGCACGGCCCCGCGGCGGCGATAGGTATCCGATGGGTTCACGCCCGACGCCTCCAGCCGCACCCGCACCTGGCCGGGGCCGGGCTCGGGATTGGGCAGCTCACCGGTAACCAGGACCTGGTCGGCCGGGCCCTGGCGATCGTACCACACGGCACGCATGAAACTATCTCCCTGCATCATGCGGCACCCTGAATGATGCCGAAAGTTAATTTATTTCTACCAGGTATCGACACGATTCGCTTACGCTGCCCGGATCATTGAGGAGCATGGCGTGGCGCTGACCGAGACGTATGACGGCTCGATCGTCGCAATCCTGGAGGAGATCCGGGCGACAGCGAACCTGGAGGGGCTGGCTGTCGTTGATCTCGCGCCCGGGCCGCACGACGAGCCGGTTCTTTATAATGTCGGGGTTGCCGGCGCGGCAACCATCGTCACCGGCCGGCTGCTGATTGCCGGCCAGTCCGGGCGTCCGACCTATCTGGTTGGCAGCGACAGGCGGCCGTTGCTGGCCTGTCCCTGGATGATGTCGCCGTCGCGTCCCGGCGGGCTGCTGATGTGGCGCGCGCCGGATGGTGCGGCGTGGAGCCGGGGCGACCTCGGCATGGCGGCGTCGGTCGCGGTGCTGCTGCGTATGATGATCGGTTCTGCCGCCGGGCAGATCGGCATCGATCGCCTGACCGGGCTGCCCAACCGGCGCTGGTTCCTGGACGAGGCCGACCGGCGCGCCGATCGGCTGGACCATGACGGTGCCGTTGCCTCCCTGACGTTGATCGATGTGGACGATCTGCACCGGATCAATGCCACGCTGGGCCGTGAGCACGGTGACCGGGTTCTGATCCGCCTGGCCGGGCAACTGCGGTCGATCGTGCGGCCGGGCGACCTGGTGGCGCGGGTCGGCACGGATGAGTTCGCGATCTGGCAGGACGGCATGGACCATCTGACCGCGGCCGAGAGGGCGGACGCGCTGTGCACCGGCCCGTTGGAGCGCGATTCGCTGGACGGGCCGCGAATCACGCTGTCGATCGGCATTGTCAGCCGGAGTGCCACCCAGACCGGGGACGCCCAGACTGGGAACGCCCAGGCTGAGGATGTGCGCGGCCTACTGCGCCGTGCCTACATGGCGGCGCGGGAGGTCAGGACGCGCGGCGGCGGTGGGTGGCGGGTGTCACATCCCGATCCCTTGCCGGGGTGTTCCGATCCGGCGGGATGAAAAAACCGATAGCTCACCGTTTCCCGGTAATCGGTGCTTGCCCGTTATCGCCACTCGGATGACAATCCGATGATGACAACGCCGGTTCAGGCCCCTGCTGCGCTTGATTCGGCCGCGCAATACCCTCAGACGCGGCCGGAACAGCCACGCCGGGTGTTCGGGCCGGCGTTTGCGGCGCTTGATCTGGGCACCAACAACTGCCGCATGCTGGTCGGCACCCCTTCGGGCGAGGGCTTCCGTGTGCTGGACAGCTTTTCCCGCATCGTCCGGCTGGGTGAGGGGCTGCACCATACCGGGCAGCTCAGCCAAGCGGCGATGGACCGTGCGGTGTGTGCGCTGCACGCCTGTTCCCAGCGCCTTGGGCGCCGTCAGGTGCGGCGGGTGCGCGCGGTTGCCACGGAAGCCTGCCGGCGGGCGGTGAACGGCCTCGATTTCCTCAACCGCGTGCGGCAGGAGACCGGTTTCTGCTTCGATATCATCACCAGCCGCGAAGAGGCCGAGCTGGCGCTGGAGTCGTGCACGCCGCTGCTGCCGCCCGATGGAAGGCGGGCGCTGCTGTTCGATATCGGCGGCGGCTCGACCGAGTTGGCCTGGGTGCGGCTGACCGCCGGCCGGCCGGAGCTGATCGGCTACGACTCGCTGCCCATCGGGGTGGTGACGCTGGCGGAGCGCTGGGGCGATGCCGGGTTCAGCCCCTGCGGGTTCGAGGCGATGGTGGCCGATGTGGTCGAGCGGCTGCGGGCATTTGAGGACGTGCACTGCATCGCGCGGGAGATCCGCTGCGGCGGCGTGCGCCTGCTGGGCACCAGCGGCACGGTGACGACGCTGGCCGGCGTTGCCCTGAACCTCGAACGGTATCGGCGGGTCGCGGTGGACGGGGTCGCGCTGTGCAGCCAGGAAGCGGCCGAGGCGCTGTCCCGTCTGCGCGCGCTGGGCCGGCAAGGCCTGATCCAGCATCCCTGCGTCGGCCCCGACCGGGTGGAGTTTGTCCTGCCCGGCTGCGCCGTCTTCGCCGCCATTACCCGGATGTGGCCGGCGCCGCATGTCATCGTCGCTGACCGCGGCCTGCGTGAGGGCGTACTGCTGCGGCTGATCCGCGCCGACCGGGCGGTTTCGCGCTGCAAGAGCTGGCGCAGGGACATCTGCCAATCATGAAGAAGCCGGCCTCGCGCGGGCTCGCTGTCACCGTCAGGACCGCCAAAAAGCGCACCGCCGCGTCCCAGCGCTGGCTGGCTCGGCAGTTGAACGACCCCTACGTGACTGAGGCGAAGCGGCAGGGCTGGCGGTCGCGGGCGGCGTTCAAGCTGCTGGAGCTGGATGACCGTTTCCAGCTGATCCGTCCGGGGATGCGCGTGCTGGATCTGGGGGCGGCACCCGGGGGGTGGACGCAGGTTGCGGTGAAGCGCGGTGCGGCCTTCGTGCTGGCGCTCGATCTGCTGCCCATGGAGCCGGTGCGCGGCGCCACCATCCTACAGGGCGACTTCACCGATCCCGGCATGCCTGCCAAGCTGACCGAGATGATGGGCGGGCAGGCCGACCTCGTCCTGTCCGACATGGCGCCGAACACCACCGGGCATGCGGCGACGGACCATCTGCGGATCGTCGCACTGGCCGAGATGGCGGTTGCGTTCGCGGTCGATATCCTTGCCCCTGGTGGGGCGTTCGTCGCCAAGGTGTTCCAGGGCGGGGCGGCGCGGCAGATCCTGGATGTGCTGAAGCGCGGCTTCGCCAGCGTGCGGCATGCCAAGCCGCCGGCCAGCCGCAAGGAATCGAGCGAGCTTTACGTCGTGGCGCAGGGCTTCCGGGGACGGGACTGAGTCTCAGTCCGCGCCGGCCGCGATGCGAATCGCGCCGGGCGTTGCCGCCAGGATTTGGTCATGGTCCGGCGGCTGGGTTGGGTGGATGAAGCCGAACACGGGATAGGCGGTGACGCCCATCTGGCCGGATGGCGGCCACCAGACCTGGACGCGGCTCCAGTCGCCTTCGGCGGAGACGTCGAGGACCGGCTGATCGACATTGACCCTGTGGCGCACCCAGTTGGCCTGCGTCACCATGATCTGCCGCCGGCCGACGATGCGGGAGACGACTGCGACATGCCCCTCGGGCAGCCGGGAGGAGCGGCGGAACACCAGCAGGCTGCCGACGGCCGGGCGATGCGAGCGTTGATATCGGCCGGCCGCCTGCGACCACCACTCGGCGGCCGAACCGGACAGGGCGACGCCGGTCAGGGCGCGGGCGAAGGGCGCGCACTCCACGCTGGCCACGGTGCCCGCGGACGTTGCGGTGCCGCCATGGCCACAGGCCGCCGCGGCGAGGCAGAGCAGGGGGACGAGCATTCGGGGCGCGATCCGCATACGGTTGTATGTGACCCGACTCCCCCGCGCACGCATAGCGGAACATTCCCGGGTATCTCGCCATGCGTCGGATCCAGATGGGTTCCGGGTGGGGTGCTGTTGCCGCTGTATCTTTGCGGCTATATCGCTCCGATGCGCTGTCCAGCCGAGCTTCGCGCCGCATGACACTAACGCCCGAGGAATGGCAGGCGGTGTGGCTGACCCTTGCCGTCGCGGCACGCGCGGTGGGATGTGGCCTGCCGCTGGCCGTCATCGCCGCCTGGGTGCTGACGCGCTGCCGCTTTCCCGGGCGGGGGGTGCTGAACGCGTTGGTGCATCTGCCGATGGTGTTGCCGCCGGTCGTCACCGGTTGGCTGCTACTGGTGCTGTTCGGGGTTCATGGCCCGGCAGGCGCGCTGCTGGATCGGTGGTTCGGCATCCGGCTGGCATTCACCACCGCCGGGGCGGCGCTGGCGGTTGGGGTGATGACGTTCCCCATCATGGTGCGCTCGATCCGCCTGTCGCTGGAGGCGGTGGACCGCGGGCTGGAACAGGCGGCGCGCACGCTGGGCGCCGGACCGTTCGACCGGCTGTTCAACGTGACGCTGCCGCTTGCCTCCCCCGGCATCCTGGTCGGCGCGGTGGTCGCCTATGCCACTTGCCTCGGTGAATTCGGGGCCGTCATCACCTTCGCGGGCAGTATTCCCGGGCAGACGCAGACCTTGCCGCTGGCGATATTCTCGGCGTTGCAGGTGCCGGGCGGGGAGGCGAAGGCGGCGGAACTCTCGCTCGTGTCGCTGGTGCTGGCGAGCATTGGGCTGCTGCTCTCGGAGTGGCTCAACAAGCTGCTGAGCGGGGTGCTTGGCCGATGATGGGGGGACGATGACCCTGACGGTTGCGCTGCAGCACGGCTTCCCCGGCGCGTCGATCGACGTTGCGTTCGAGGCCGCGTCGCCCGGCATCACCGTGCTGTTCGGACCCTCCGGCGCCGGGAAATCAACCGTCATTGCCGCCGCGGCCGGCCTGCTGCGCCCCGATGTCTGCCGCATCGCGGTGGACGGCGCGGTGCTGACCGATACCGCGGCGGGCATCTGGCTGCCGGCGGAGCGGCGGCGCGTTGGCCTCGTGCTCCAGGACGCGCGGCTGTTCCCGCACATGAGCGTTCGCGCGAACCTGTGCTTCGGACTGCGCCGCCGCGGCCGTGGGGCGGTGGGGTTCGACGACGTCGTCGAACTGCTGGGCATCGACACACTGCTGGAGCGTCGGCCGCACACCCTCTCGGGCGGGGAGCGTCAGCGCGTCGCGATCGGGCGCGCGCTGCTGGCGCAGCCGAATCTGCTGCTGATGGATGAGCCGCTGGCAAGTCTGGATGCCGCGCGGAAGGCCGAAATCCTGCCCTTCCTGCTGCGCCTGAAGGCGGCGCTGCAACTGCCCGTGCTGTATGTGACCCATGCGCTGGATGAGATGAACCGGCTGGCCGATTCACTCGTCCTGCTGGAAGCCGGCCGCGTGCTGGCCTATGGCCCGGCGGCCGAGGTGCTGTCGCGCGCCGACCTGCCGGTGGCGCAGCGCGACGATGCCGGTGCGCTGCTGGCCTGCCGGGCCGCCGCGCATGATCCCGCGCGCGGGCTGACGACCCTGGATGCCGGCGGAACGGCGCTGCTGGTGCCGCTGCTGGATACTGCCATCGGGCAATTGTGCCGCGTGCGCATCCCGGCGCGGGAGGTCATCCTGGCCGGCCGAGCACCGGAGGCGATCAGCCTGCACAATGTTGTGCCGGGCAGGGTGCGCCGGATCGCCCAGGATGCCGCCCACCGGTCGGTTCTGGTCGAGGTCGTGCTGCCGCAGGGGGCGCTGCTGTCGCGCGTCACGCCGGATGCGGTGCAGCGGCTGGCGTTGGCACCCGGGGCGCCGGTGCTCGCGCTGATCAAATCGACTTCGATCGAGATTCTGTCGTTCGGGTAGCCCCCCAGCTGTTGCGCCTTCACACCAGGTAATTTTGAGGCTTGCGCCGGGCACTGGCGGCATGTAAGTGTCTCCGCCCTCACTCCAGCCTGGGAGGGGACGCCATGACAGCGCGAAACGACGGTCTGCCTCTGGCCGCACGCTCGGCGTCCATCTTCATGGTCCTGCGTGTAAGGATCTGAAGCCAAACCCCAGGCGCCATCGGCGCCACTCCCCGTAATCCGTTCATGATGCCCCTGCTCATGCGGGGGCCAGAAGGATCGGCGTGCCGGCAACGGCCGCTGCTGATACCGTGACCTCTCCATCCAGAAGGCCATTTCGTGCCGTCCTGGCGTATGTCGCCAGGCTTTGGTGGCGCCAACCGCGGCTGGTTGCCGCCACCACGCTGGCCATTGCCCTGGCGACCCTGGCCGACCTCGTGATCCCGGTCTACGCAGGCCGGCTGGTCGATGCCGTCTCGGCACCCGACCGGGCGGCCGGCAAGACGGCCGGGATCACCGCACTCATCATGATGGCCGGGCTGGGGGCGGCGCAGATCGCCGGCCGCCATCTGTCGTTCCTGGGGATCATCCACCTGACCACGCAGATGATGCGGCAGGCTGCGCAGGATGCGTTCTGGCGCGTGCAGCGCTTCGCCACCGACTGGCATGCCAACAACTTCGCCGGCTCCATCGTTCGGCGCATCACCCGCGGCATGTGGGCGATCGACCTGCTGAACGATACGGTCGTGCTGGCGTTCGTTCCGGCCGTGCTG
>DASQVN010000688.1:0-6243 GCA_035640755.1 Rhodopila sp. | reverse complement strand
CTGGTGCCAGATTCTGCGCTGCCTGCGCCCACGCGGCGGTGGGGGAGATTGTCATGGCGGCCGCCGCGCCTGATACGGCGAGGGCGCTGCCGCGCAGGATCACCCGGCGGGTGACCTGGGGGCGTCGGTCGACAGTTCTCATGTGGTTTCCTCCCGTTGGTGATGTTTGAGCGTTGGTTATGTTTGAGCGTTGGTTATGTTTGAGCGCGGGATTCACGTTCTCTGACCTGCAGCCTCGCACGATCACGCGTTGATTGTCCGGGCGCGGGATTCACGTTCTCCGACCTGCGGCCTCGCACGATCACGCGCCGGTTCAGCGGTAGCGGCCATGGCGTTGCAGCACCTCGATGCGGTAGCCGTCGGGGTCGGTGACGAAGAAGAAGCGGGCCATCAGGGTGCCGTCGCGGTGGAATTCCTTGACCGGCTCGGGGTTGAGGCCGGCCTGGGTGAAGCGGGCGTGTTCGGCCGCGAGGTCGGGGACGACAAAGGCGATGTGGCCGTAGCCGGTGCCGAGGGTGTAGGGCTCGGTGCGGTTGTGGTTGATGGTGAGCTCGAGTTCAAAGTCGTCTTCCGGGGTGCGGAGATAGACGAGGGTGAAGCCGTCGAAGGGGTAGCGGTCGGCGATCTCCATGCCGAAGGCCTTTTGGTAGAAGGCGACGCTGCGGGCTTCATCCATGACGCGGATCATGGCGTGGATGGGCTTGGCCATGTTCTGGGATGCTCCTTGGGTCAGTGTTGCTGCTTGCGCGAGGTCTCGGCTGTCCCGCGGCAATCATATTATGCCTTGGCATGCTGTGCCCTGGCCGAGCACGGGTCGTATCCGGCTGGTCCGGAATGCGGCGTCGCGGCGGATGGAAGTGCCGTGGCCGTGCAGGCGATGGCGCGGGTTTCCGGCGTATGGGTGGCCGGGTCCTGGGACAGGAACAGGTTGCACATCGACGTTTCCCCCCGGATTGGGCCGCCTGCGGCCAGTCGTTGTTATGCACTATGATAGTGGCTGGCGGGTGCTGCCTTCTATGTTCACTCTTTTGAGATTATCAGCGAGGCCGGTGTGGCTTGGCGCACAGGGGAGAACACGGTGCGAGGGGAATGCTGCGCGGGGGCTGCCTTGGTATGGCGGGCCTGGGACGGGGTGCACGTGAATGGTTCCTCTGCGTCCTCTTTGACTCTGCGTGCTCTGCGTTGAAATCGGCGGGTCAACCGCACCGCAGGCGGCTTGTGAGACTGGGTTGTTTAACGCAGAGTCAAAGAGGACGCAGAGTTGTAATATCCGATAATGGCGCGGTGGCGTCGTCATTCTGCAGTGTCGTCATTCTCCGGCAGCGTCGTCATTTTGTGGAGTCTAGTTCAGTTGTTCCCTGGGTTCCATTGCTGCCAGATGAACCCTGCCGCCCCTATTGCCGCCAGGAAGATGCCGCACCGGCTGTAGAATCGCAGGGGTGAAACGAAGGCGTGCCGCTCCTCCGTCATCGCTGCGCGCTGCTCGGGGGAGGCCGGGCTGTCGAATTTGGCTTTGAACACCTGAACTCCCCAGGTCGGTGTGTCCTGGTCCAATTCGGCACGGGTGCAGACCAGCCAGGTCATGACGCCCAGCAACATGAGCCCGGCAAAGCCGAACAGGCTGGCGATCAGTATCGCGAAGGCGGCGAGAACGGCAACGACGGCCCAGGCGATGGCGTTCGCGGCAGTGCTGGCGGAAAATCTCATGGCTGATCACATCCTCACCTAGTTTTTCCGACGAGCTTTCCGATCCGCTTTCGGCTGATCGGTCATCGTCATGGTGACCGGAGTCCCGGGTCGAGTTGGGGGACATGCGGCCAGCATGACGCCAGGGCGCCGAAAAGGCTCGCCAGCCCCCGCCGGTCAGCCGTTCACACCCAGGTCCGTCAGCCGGCGGTGCTCGTCCATGGCGTAGCGGTCGGTCATGCCGGAGATGTAGTCGCAGACGATGACGGCGGCGCGTGGGGTGCCGGCCTCTCCGGCGCGGGCGCGCCAGTCGTCGGGCAGCAGCGTGGGGTCGGCGTGCAGCAGGCGGAACACCTCCTCGGTGACGCGGCGGGCCTTGCTAGACATGCGGTTGACCCGCCAGTGGCGGTACATACGGGCGAACAGGAAGTCCTTGATCGCCTGGTTGGCCTCGGTCACCGGCTGGCTGAATGCGACCACCTTGGTGCGGCTGCGGCGGATGGCGTCGGGATTGGCCGGGTCGAGCTTGCGCAGGCGGCGCATGGTTTCCTCGATCAGGTCGCTGGCGAGCACGTCGATGACGCGGCGGATCGTCTCATGCCGCAGCCTCGGCGGCGGGACGTCGAGACTCGACATCCGGGCGGCGGCAAGGGCTTCGCCGACGATCGGCAGGTGGCGCAGGTCCTCCACCCGGAACAGGTGGGCGCGCAGGCCGTCGTCGAGGTCGTGCGAATGATAGGCGATGTCGTCGGCGATGGCGGCGACCTGCGCCTCGGCGCTCGGGTGGGTGTTGAGGTCGAGCCGGTAGCGCTCGTTGTAATCGGCGATGTAGGCGGGCGGATTGCGCAGCGGGCCGTTGTGCTTGACCAGGCCCTCCAAGGTTTCCCAGGTCAGGTTCAAGCCGTCCCAGGCGGCGTAGCGGTTTTCCAGCATCGTCACGATGCGCAGGCTCTGGGCATTGTGGTCGAACCCACCGAACGGCTTCATGGCCGCGTTCAGGGCTTCCTCCCCGGCATGGCCGAACGCAGGATGGCCAAGGTCGTGCGCCAGGGCGAGCGCCTCGGTCAGGTCCTCATCGAGGCCGAGGGAGCGGGAGATCGTGCGGGCGATCTGCGCGACCTCGATGCTGTGGGTCAGGCGGGTGCGGTAGAAATCACCCTCGTGGTTGACGAAGACCTGGGTCTTGTACTGCAGCTTGCGGAAGGCGGAGCTGTGGATGATGCGGTCGCGGTCGCGCTGCCAGGGGGAGCGGGTGGCGGACTCGGGCTCGGGGTGCAGCCGGGCGCGGGCATTGGCGGGAGAGACGGCATAGGGCGCGAGCGGCGGGCGGGTGTACATATGCGCGGCTTATAGCGCGATCCGCCGGGATTGGCCTATATGGCAGCGCGGATCGTGCCATAAGTTATTTTGGACAGCGTGAGTCACGCCGCCGCGCTGTTCAGCCTCTGGCGATCACGCTCTAGCTTCAATTCGGGCAACAAACCCACTATCTTGGGGGCATGCAACAGTTTGCCGTTACCAATCGCGCCGCCGCCCGTATTGCCGAGATCATCGCGCAGACGAAAGCGGATGGCGATCCTGCGCTGCGTGTCGCCGTGCTGGCCGGCGGATGCAGCGGTTTCCAGTATCGTTTCGAGCTCGACGGGCAGAGGCAGCCGGATGACCTGGTGATCGAGCACGGTGGGGCTCGGATCGTGGTCGACCCGGCCAGTATGGACCTGCTGGCGGGGGCCGAACTGGATTTCACCGATGAACTGATGGGCAGCCATTTCGCGGTGCGCAACCCGAACGCCACCTCGGCCTGCGGCTGCGGCACGAGTTTCTCGGTGGATTAGGACCGGACCGGCCGTCGGCACGGCCCCGATCAGTGCAGCAAAGGTCACGGGCGATGCGCTACAGGGCGGCGGCTGGGGGGCTGGCGATGCTGATCGGTCTGGCCGGGATGGGCTTGGCAGGCATCGATTTGGCAGGCGCCGGCGCGGCAGAGGTGCAGCCGGCGCCGAACACGGTGCTGCATCTGTCGGTCACCGGCTCGGTCCCGACCGCACCGGACCAGCTGGTCGCGGATATGGTGGCGCAGGGTACCTCGTCCTCAGCCGCGGAGGCGCAGCGCCGCGTGAACGCCCCGATGGCGGAGGGCATGCGGACAGCCCAGGACAGCAGCGGGATCACCGCCCGGGCACTCGGCTATGCGGTCACGCCGGCCGATGACAAGCGAAGCGGCTGGACCGCGCAGCAGACGCTGGAGCTGCGCGGCGCCGATGGCCCTGCCCTGCTCGGCCTGGTCGGCCGATTGCAGGAAAAGGGCTTCGTGACCGCCGCGCTGGGGTGGCAGGTGTCGTCGGAACTCCGCCGCAAGGCCCAGGCAGAGGCGACGACGATCGCGCTTCAGGAGCTGCGGAAACAGGCCGCATCGGCGGCTGCCACGCTCGGGCTGAATGTTGACCATCTGCAGGACGTGCGGCTGAACGGTCCTGTGTTCCAGCCGCGCATGCCGATGCCGGCCATGGCGGCGCGGCCGCCGCCTCCGCCACAGGCGACGGCCGCGGCGGAAGAGATCACGGCCGAGGTTTCGGCGGATGTTGCGCTGCGGCCGTAGGTCGAAGCTGGATCGCAGCGCGTGAGGTCAGCCGGCCTGGCCGGCTGGCTTGCCCGCTTCGCCCGACCATTCGCGCCAGAGCAGGATCAGCGCGGCCATGATGGCCGGCCCGAGGAACAGGCCCAGCAGTCCCCAGGTCTCGACGCCGCCGAGGATGCCCAGCAGGACCCAGAGGAACGGCAGACGGGTGGCGCTGCCGATGAGCTGCGGCCGGATGAAGTGGTCGGCGACGAAGGTGACGACGAAGCCCAGCGCGGCGATGATGACGGCCCAGACGATGGTCCCCTGGACCAGCAGCACCAGCGCGGCGATGCCGAATACCACAGGCGCGCCGAATGGCACCATCGCGGCGATCGCGGTGAACAGGCCGAACAGCGTCGGATGCGGCACGCCGGCGATGACATAGCCGACGCCCATCAGCACGCCCTCCCCCAAGCCGACCAGGACAAGACCGTCCACCGTGCCATGCACCGAGTTCATCATCTGCCGGCCGATCCGCTCGCCCGACGGGCCGAAGGCGCGGGTGCCCGCGGTCTGGAGCTGGCGCGCAACGGCATCACCCTCCTTGAACAGGAAGAACAGGGTGAGCAGGGTGAAGGCGAACAGCACCATCCGGTGCACGATGACGGCGCCGAGTTCCCTACCCTGCGACACGAAGCGGGAGGGCTGCGCCTTCTCGAGCAGGGCGGAGGCCTGTTCGGGGGTGGAGAGGTTCTCCTGCCACCACCGGGTTGCCTCCGCCCCGCCATAGGGCAGACGGGCAAGGAAATCGGGGGGCGGGATGCCCTCGGTGCGGGCCTGGTCGATGGTGTGATAGACACCCTGCGCCTCCTTGCCTGCCTGATAGGCGACCATGCCGAGCGGCAGCAGGAAGATCAGCGCCACGGCCAGGGTGAAGACGGCGGGCCAGAGCACGTTGTGCCGGCCGGGTGGCCAGCGGCGGACGGCATGCTGGTACAGCGGCCATACGGCGATGGCGAGAATGGCGGCCCAGCCCAGCGCAGGCAGGTAGTTGCGCAGGGTCCACAGCCCCGCGACGGTCAGCAGCAGCGCGAGCGCGCCCTTTGCCGCCTGCTGCGGGCGCGTGCCATCGCGGACACCCAGGTTTCCACTCGGCGCGCGCTGGTCGTTCAGCTGGTCGTTCATGGGCCGCGTCCCGGTGGATAATTGGGCGGCGGGCCGCCGCGGCGCAGGCCGTTCGGGATCAAAAGGCGCTGGGTCATGACCGCGGCGCCGATGAACACCAGCAGGAGGGCGACGCACCAGCGGCCGATCGGCGCCGAGAACTCATCGTGCGGCCGCCAGACCAGCACCAGGAAGACGATGGTGACAACGACCAGCGCGCCGATGCCGCGGCCCTGGCGGTGCGCCGCCAGGATCGACAGGACGGCGAATACCAAATACAGCGCGATCGCCGCCGCGCGGATGGCGCCATAGGCCTGTGCGCCCAGGGCGGCGATCAACTGGCGGAAGCCGACCTGGATCGAGTCGACCGTGTTGATGACCGAGTCGAAGAACCGGTCCGGCCCGATCACATACAGCAGGACCGCCAGCACGAAACCGCCGATCCAGATTGCCAGAAGGGATTCCCGCCGCACGATTTCGCCCCGGTTATCATGACTGCGTGGCTTTAATAGCCTACGGCGCCACAGGTTGCCGATGGGGTGCGACACGATCGTGACCGGATTAGACCGGCCGGGGCCGATCGATGAAACCGTCGCGCCGGCGCGTACAAAGGTGATTGCCACCGTCGTGGGGATTGTCCTTGCAGGTAGCCTGATGGGCGGCACAGCGGTGCGGGGCTTGGTCAACCGGCGTGTATGGTGCGCACGCCCAGGGACTCGCCAGCCGCAGGACAAATGGCACCGGGTCTGGGTGGGTGGACATCCGCGCTGAGCCGCACCAGTGTGCCGGCCATCGTAGATACCCCCTGCCCTGAGGAACCGCATGAAGTCTGC
>DASQVN010000687.1:0-3477 GCA_035640755.1 Rhodopila sp. | reverse complement strand
CGATGTGGTCAAGATCTTCCCCGCATCCTCGGCCGGCGGGCCTGGGCATGTCCGTGCCCTGACCAGCGTGTTCCCCGGCGTGGCGTTCTGCCCGACCGGCGGCGTGGAGCCCGGCAATGTCGCTGCGTACCTGGCCGCCGGCTCGGCCTTCGTCGGCATCGGCGGGGCGCTGGTGGACGAAAGGAGCATCGCCGCCGGCGACCGTGCCGCCATCCAGTCCGCGGCGCGGCAGGTCCTGCCATGAGCATGGATCTTCTGTGCATGGGCGAGCCGATGCTGGAGTTCAACCAGCTCCCCGCCGCTGCCGACGGCACTCAGCACTACCTGGAAGGACATGGCGGCGATACCTCCAATGCCGCCGTCGCCGCTGCCCGCCAGGGCGCCCGCGTCGGCTACATCACCGCCCTTGGGCAGGACATGCCGGGCGATAGCTTCATCCGCCTCTGGCAGAGGGAGGGCGTGGACACCTCCACCGTCCGGCGCAGCGACCGCTACCAGACCGGTGTCTATTTCGTGACCCACGACGCCGAGGGGCACCAGTTCCTGCACTATCGGGCCAATTCGGCCGCCGCGATGTATGTGCCCGCCGACCTGCCCGAGGCTGCCATCGCGGCCGCACGCATCCTCTATGTGTCAGGGATCAGCCAGGGTATCTCCACCAGTGCCTGCGACGCCGTCTTCGCCGCGCTCGCCCTGGCCCGCCGGCACGGGGTGCAGATCGCCTATGACACCAACTACCGTCCCCGGCTGTGGCCCCCGGCCCGCGCCGCGGCGGTGATGCACGCCGCCATGGCGAACGCCGACTATGCGTTTCCGGGGCTGGAGGACGTGCAGATCCTCACCGGCATCGCCGATCCTGACGCCATGCTCGACTTCTACCTGCGCCTCGGCTGCCGGGTGGTCGTCCTGAAGATGGGTGCGACCGGCGCCTATGTCGCCACGGCCGATTCGCGCGTGCGCCTGCCGGCGCACCGGGTCACCTGCGTGGACGCGACCGGGGCAGGGGACACGTTCTGCGGCGCCTTTCTCGCGCGGACATTGGCCGGCGATGATCCTGTCCAGGCGGCCCGCTATGCCGGCATCGCCGCGGCTCTGAAATGCACGGGCTACGGCGCCGTTGGGCCGATCCCGACCGCCCCGCAGGTCATGGCGGTGCTGAATCAGGCGCGGTGATCCGGCGGATCACGCCGCCTTCTTCACCCTCGGCCAGCGCGCGGCGACGACCGGCAGCACCTCCTCGATCAGGCGCCTCGTCTGCTCGAGCATGTCGGCGTCGCCTTCGGCCACCGGCCGCAGGATGAACTTCGATGCGCCGGCCGCGACATACGCCGCGATCCGATCGACGATTGCCGCCGCGTCGCCTATGGCGAACAGCTCCTGCGGGTTGCGCCCGGTGCGCGTGCGGTACTGCTCCATGATCTTGGCCACGCCGGGATCGCCGGGGCCGCCGAAGCGGAACCCGAATGCGGCGCCGTAATGGTCTTCCTCGATGCTGCGCCCCGTCTCGACCAGTGCCTCCTTGATCCCGGCGATCGCCGCAGCCACCGCCTCCGGCGGTTCCGCTCCGGCCTGCCAGCCGGTGCCGACCCGCGCGGTGCGCCGGATTGCCGCCTCCGAGGAGCCGCCGATCCACATCGGCAGGTCAGGCTGCACCGGCAGCGGCGCGATCGAGGCGTTGCTCAGCCTGAAATGCCGCCCGTCGTAGTCCAGCGACTCGCCCGCCCACAGCCGGCTGATGATCTCCAGCGCCTCATCCGTCCTGCGGCCGCGGGTGGTCGTGTCGATGTGCATCGCGGTCCACTCCGGTCCGCGTGGGCTGCCGATTCCGAAGCCCGGCAGCAGCCGTCCGCCGGACAGCATGTCGATCGTCGCGCATTGCTTGGCCAGCAGCACCGGCTCGCGCAGTGCCACGCTGACGACATTGACGCCGAATTTGATCCGCCGCGTCCGCCCGGCGAGGGCGGCGAGCGCTGTCATGCATTCCAGGATCGGCGTGCGGCTGACGATCCGGTCTGTCTGCCAGATCGAATCGATGCCGCCCTGCTCGCACAGGTCGACCCAGCGCCAGAACCCGTCGAGGGTCTGGAACGGGTATTCCATGATCCCGACGCCGATTGCGATATTGCGCGACATGTCCGGCCTCCGTCATCGCGGAGGCATCGTCCGACGAAATCCCGGGTTAGGCAACCTGGCGGGGAGCAACCTGCCGAGGGTTAAGCTGATGGGGGGCAACCGGATGGGGCAGAGTCAGGATCGCCTGCGTGCCGTCGGCGCCGTCCAGCACCAGGGCGCCACCGTGCCGTTCGGCGAAGCTTTGCGCCAGCGCGAGCCCTTCGCCCTGCCGCGGCTGGCCGGAGAACCCCCAGCCGTTATCGGTGATGCTCAGCACGGTGCGCTCCTCGTCCGAGGCAAGCCGCACGACGATGCGTCCGTTCGGCCGCCCCTTCATGCCGTGTTTCACCGCATTGCCGATCAGCTCATTCGCGGCGCGCAGCACCGATTCGCGCAGCGGCGCCGGGCAACAGCCGCGCACCGTGACGCCGATGCGGATCACCTGGCCGGGTTCCCGCATCAGGTCGACCATCGCCCCGCCCAGCTGGCGCAGCCGCTCCAGCATCGAGCCTGGAAGGCCGGTCAGCCCGAACAGCGCGTTGGAGATCGTCGCCGACAGGCAGATGCGGTGCTCCAGTTCCCGCGCCAGCCGTTCACCCTCGGGCGTCTCGTGCAGGCCAGGGGTCTCGGCGATCACGCCCAGCAGGCGCTGCAGCGTGTTCTTGGTATGATGCCGCAACTGCCGCAGGTCGATTTCGGCCTCCGTTGCGGGCTCGGCGTGGGCGTCGGCATCCGCGGTCTCTGCCTGGCCGGAACTGACCAGGGCGCGGCGGGCAACAAGCTGAGAGGCGGCGACGTACGTCATGTCCGGGGCCTCATTGCAACAGAAGGTAACGTTCCGTAGGAAAACACCCTATTGGAGATTTCTTAAGGCAACGTAAACCTTGCGGGTGGTTACCGATGAGCCGGATCGTATGTGGGAAGATTTCCCACGTCAATCGAATTTTGTTTGCACGTGGGTATTTTTCCCACTGCCGGCCGTGCTATATGCGCTTCAGCAAGGATCGAACTCAATACAATGACGAACTCGGATCAAAATGCTGCCCTGTCGCCGGCGCTGCTGCTTGCCGCAGTTCAGCGCCTGCTGCGCCCGCTGGTGCGGCTGATGATGCGCAACGGCCTGACCTTCCCGGTATTGGCCGATGCTCTGCGCCGCCTGTTCGTCGATGTGGCGGCCACCGAGCTGCTGACCGATCCGCGCAGCCGCACCGACAGCCGCATCAGCCTGCTGACCGGCGTGCATCGGAAGGAGATCCGGCGCCTGCGCGGACTCTCTGGTGGCGTGCAGGATGTGCCCGAGATAGTTACGATGTGCAGCGAGATCATCGCGCGCTGGCTTGCCACGCCGTTGTTTCTTGATGAATA
>DASQVN010000686.1:0-3805 GCA_035640755.1 Rhodopila sp. | reverse complement strand
CGTCGTTGGCGCCGGGCACCCAGTGGTCCCAGAAACCGACATTGAGGCGTCCGGCGGCGCCGGCGGTGCGGATATGAACCAGAGGCAGTGCCGCCGCCGCGGCACCCAACTTGAGAGCGTGCCGACGCGGCACGCTGGATGACTCAGACATTCACAAGACTCCCTGTATGGCCGATCGGCCGTGCTGCCCGCCCGCGTGTCCTCGCGCGAATGCGAGCAGTTGATCCATATCGTATCGACGCGCAATCGAAAAGCACTTGTTTGATGCCATTTTATACACGATCGGCGCCCCTGTCATCTTGGCGCCTGCCCGCGTAGGCACCGTTAACCGCGTCTTAACACGGCCCGCGCAAGGTGATCGCCGCACACGACGGATGGAGCTCAGCTCGTGCCGCACGAAACCGACATTGCAACCCTCGACAGCATTGCCTGCCTGGTCCGTGAGGACGATCCCGTCATCGATTCCATCTGGCTGCCCGGCGACGGCCACCTGCAGATGGAGGATCACCAGCTTGGCGCTGTCTGCAGCACGCTCGCCGGATATCTGCGCGACGGTTTCCGCGGCCGCCGGCATGACGAGTTCCCGATGCACATCTGTGCCTGGGGCAAGGCGCACGCCGGCTCCCCGGCGCCGTACGACCTGTTCGGCCTGGCCGGCGTTCCGTCCTATTATCAGCCGGTCAAATCGGCGCTGCGGACGCTGTTCGCCGGCGAGGCGCCGGCACCCTGGAACCTGCCCGCCGCCGAACGGCAGCCGTGTATCGTTTCGAAGGAAACGCAAGGCCCGTACTCGCTGGGCGAGTGCCTGTTCATTTCGCTGCGGGTCCTGATCGAGGCCGGCTATCCGCCGGACCGCCTGCACCTGATCATCGTCGAGCACGATCCCGCCAGCGTGCTTGCATCCTGGCTCAGCCGGCTGGCCGCGCTGCAGACGCAGGAGCGCCTGCTGCACCACTGCATCATCGCCGCACTCAACGTGAACCGCGTGCGCCGCTACGCCCGCCGGCACGGCGTGCCGGTGACCCATTACGTTCATGAAGCCGGCAAGGAGCCGCTGGGCGCTGCCCGCGCGCTGTTCCGCCGCCTGGGCATTTCTCGGAGGGTCGAACCATTGCAGGCGGCCGGATTTGAGCGGCCGGGCTTGTATGGCTCCGACAGCGCTGACGGCGGCCGCGTCGGCGCCACCACCGTCGCTGATGAGCATCGGCGTATGCTGGAGGAGGCCGGGGTATATCGGACTTACCGGCAGGCCGTGGCGGCGTGCATCCGGGATCTTGATCTCGACGTCTGGTCCAGTGGCAAGTCGCGCGGCGAAACCGGCTCGGTGGTTCGGCTGTCCGCAAGGGCTGGGTCGTGCGGGATTATCGGCGGTTGAGAGAGGACCGCATCGTTACCGAATGGGGCCGCATCTGGCCCGGCCGGCCCAACTGTGTCGGCCTGGCGTACAGAGAAGATGACGCGAGATCGCGTTCAATGTTGCTATACCGGTATCAGTGCAAGCCGAGCCGACGCGGGTCGCGGGGCGCCGCCATGGCGCGCGGCAATCGTTTCTTATTCACCACGAAGGCACGAAGACACGAAGGGGGCGTGCGCTCGGCACGTGGTGGCGGTCCCCTGGATTGGTTTATGGTGATACTTGGCGCTGGTGCCGGCGCAGAGGTGGGGATGGCGGCGGGATTGCTGCCTGCCGGCTGCAAGGCTGCGGCGCCCGCCGCAGGGGTTTTCCCCTTCGTGGCTTCGTGGCTTCGTGGTGAATCAAATCGGTATCCACCCGCACCACGCCGCGATGGGCCAGCCTCACTGTCGCCGCGCGCGTCCAGGCAAACGCACCATCACCGGGATCGCGGGTGGTCCGAGTGCCTGACCTGCATCATGGTCGCCGGGCCGCGGCGGGGGAGGTGCCATTCCGGGTCTCACGACAGGTTCGGGCCAGCGCTTCGGCTTACGGCATAGATGGTGTCCGGCTCCGCAATGATCTGCCACGCGCGGCGGCGGTTCGGGCTGGCCGACTCCGTGCGGCGGGACCGGGTGCTTCGGTGGCCAGGGCGACGGCCGCCACGCTCGCCGGCGGCTTGAACAGCGCGGCCAGCTTGGCGGCGATGGGGGAGCCGAGGCCGGTGCAGGGGTCCGGCCCGATGCGGGCGCGGTAGAAACCGTTGTCGCCCTCGGTGATGTCGTTGAAGCAGGTCTGGTTCTGCCAAAGCTGCGGCGTGATGAACCCGAGCTTGCGGCCGAACGCGGCGAACAGGCCGGCGTAGAGGGGGGCGACCGCGCTGGTGCCGCCGACCGCCGTCTGCGCGCCATGGACGACGATCTCATAGCCGGTGTCGGGATCAGCGTTGCCGGCCACGTCCGGCACCATGCGTCCGGGGCCGTGCGGCGCGTTCGCCTGCCAGGGCGGCATGGGCTTGAAGATCTGCGAGAAGCCGCCGCCCGTGCCGTTGCCGTTCGGGTTGCCCGGATTGTTGTTCCAGACCGTTTCCTTCGCGGTGGTCTTGCTCGTGCCGCCGCAGCCGATGACGAACGGGCAGGAGGACGGCAGATCGACATTGGCGGGGTCTGGCCCACCGTCGGAGGAATCATTGTCGCCTGAGGCGGCGAAGACGACCATGCCGGCCTTGGTCGCTGCCTGGGCCGCGGCGTTCAGCCGTTGCGCATAGTCAACGCCGGTCGACTTGCCGGCGGCCTGCCAGTTCGCCTCGTCCGAGCCCCAGGAGATCGAGCAGACGTCGCAGCCGTCCGACGCAGCGGCGTTGATCGCCGCCGCCATGGCTCCCCAATCGTTAGGGTCGGCCCAGTACATGCGGATTTCGGCCGCCTCTCCGGTGGCGATGCTGTAGGCGGCGGCGGCAATCTCGATGTCCAGCGCAACCTCTCCGTCGGCGCCACCGGAGGCGTCACCCTGGCCTGGGTTGTTGCGCCCGCCCCCGACCGATATGTCGGTGATGCGCGGCTTCGGCAGGCCCGCCGTCTGGAAATAGCGGGTGATGTCGGCGTCCACCCAGCCGCCCCCGAGCTCGATGATGGCGATCACGCCGCCGCCTCCGAGGTTCTGCGGCCAATCATAGGCCTGGCAGAGATCCCGGATGACCCACGGCCGTGCCCCGGCGGCAGCCGGGCGGATCGCTTCCCGCTTGGCGTCGCGCAGCTTGATGTACGGATGGATCGTGCCGGCCAGGGTGCGCGGCAGCATGGCGGCGATGCGGAGGCGTGCCGCCGCGCGCGTGACCGCGGCTTCATACATCACGGCAAGATCGGCCTTCATTGCGGTGCGCGAGGCGCCGTCGAGGTAGATCATGTGACCGGACGGATAGTTGCGGATCGTCAGGTTCGCCCGGACCTGCGCATCCTGCAGCGGCATGCCGTCGAGCGTCAGCCTCGTCTGGAAGAACGGCGTGACGGAATCGTAGTATCCGTTGGCCGAGAGCACCTTCATGTAGGGGTTGGCGGCCATCGTCGCGGCCAGGTCGCTGGCCGTGTAGAGGGTCGGGTTGCCCTGCCTGTCGGGTGCCTGCACGGCGCCGGCCGGGTCGGTGTGGGTGAAGTCCCAGTACTGGAAGGCCTGGTCGTTCAGGTCGGTGAAGTTCGATGTCGCGGTGAACTTCAGGTCGTTGTTCAGGTAGCTGTTCCACATCGAGGTATAGACACCACCGACCGCAGCCATGGTCGGGTCGTTCATCCCGCCGTCCGGACTGACGATTGCCGCGATGCCCGTGTCGACGCCGGTGACGCGCCCGTCATACGCGCCCAGAGCGAGCCCCTGGTCCTGCAGCAGGGCGATCAGGAACGCCGAGTGACCGACACG
>DASQVN010000685.1:0-4294 GCA_035640755.1 Rhodopila sp. | reverse complement strand
ACACACCGGAGGAACCCACATGGACGTCGGCTTGCAGATGGTCTTTGCCAGCTACGGCTGGCGCGACGTATCCGACCGGCAGGTCTGGGACGAGGAGATCCGCCTCGCCCGCACCGCGGCCGATTCAGGCTTCGACGTGCTCTGGTCGGTCGAGCATCACTTCAACGACTACTCGTTCTGCCCTGACAATCTGCAGTTGATGGCGCACCTCGCCGCGCTGTGTCCCAGCGTCGACCTCGGCACCGCCGCGGTCATCCTGCCATGGCACGATCCGCTGCGGGTCGCCGAACAGGCCCTCGTGGTCGATCATCTCTCCAACGGCCGCCTCCGCCTCGGCATGGGCCGCGGCCTCGCCCGCCGGGAGTTCCACGCCTTCCGCGGCACCATGGACGAATCGCGCGAACGCTTCGACGAAGCCGCCGCCATGATCGTTGCGGCACTGCGCACCGGCTTCATCGAGGGCAACGGCAAGTTCTACAAGCAGCCGCGCACCGAGCTGCGCCCCCGCCCGTTCAAGCCGATCGATGGCCGTATCTACGCCGTGGCCTCCTCGGACGATTCCGTCGTCTCCGCCGCCCGGCTGAACGCGCGGATGGTCATGTTCGCCGACCGCCCCTGGCCAATGCGCATGCCCGCGATCCAGAAGCACCACGACCTGATCCGCGAGCTCCACGGCGGCCCGATCCTGCCGCCGCTGCTGGCCGATTTCTGTATCTGCACCCCCACGATGGACGGCGCGGAGGACAAGGCCCGCCAGTACATGGGCAAGTTCGTCGAGAGCAACTTCTACCACTATGAACTGCTGGGCGAGCATTTCAGCCAGGTGAAGGGATATGACGCCTATGCCCAGAAGATCGCCTTGGCCAAGGAGATCGGCATGGACGGCATCATCTCCGCCTTCATGCAGGCCGCAGTCTGGGGCACACCTGACCGCATCCTGCGCATGTTCGAGGAACGTCGCGCCATCGTTGGCGATTTCGAGCTCGCCACGTCGTTCCGCTTCGGCGGCACCCCCTATGACCTCGCCGAGAGCGGTTTGCAGCTCTACGCCAAGGAAGTGCTCCCCGTCCTGAAGCAGTGGCAGCCCGCCGCTTCGGCCAAGGCAGCGGAGTAGGAGGCGGCATATGCGTCAGGGAGGGCCATGGCAGGAGAGCAGGGCCATGGCAGGAGAACATGCGTAGGAGCAAACCTGCCCCCGCGCGCCGTGCCCTCACCGTCATGGCCGGCCGCCGAGCCGGCCATCTGGGCTGCAACCGTGGTGCGTGGATGGCCGGTGATCCCCGGGTCAACCCCGGGGCCAAGAGCCCGGCCATGACGGGTACGCAACGCTGGTGGCGGCCCCTTCAGCTCGCCCGCGCCAGCCGCCCGGTGTGGGGGTCCATTGTGAAGGTCGCCACGGCCGAGCCCTCAGCTGTGGCCAGGCTGAAGGCGATCGCCCCGTCCGGGCCGGCGACGACATTCGTCACCTTCCAGCTATGGTTTCCGTTCCACAGCAGGAACGCCTCGGCGATCTTCTGCACATCAGCCGGCGTCAACTGCCTGTCCGCCGCCGGATAGACCAGCGCGAACTTCCGCAGCCCCATCGGGCCGCGTATCCCCATCATCCCATGATGATGCTCATGCATCCAATGCGGCGGGCCGTCGGCCTGCCCAGCGGGCGCAACCGGCGTCGGCGGCACGGGCTGCGCCTGTGACAGCACCGCGCCGGTGGCCGCGCCGCCAATCACGAACGCCGCAACCGCGGCAACTATAGTCTGGCGCAAGACAACCTCCTTTACTGCGACGCCGCATACATGGCGCACGGACATTGCGCCTATTCGTCCCGCCCGGCGACGAATTGCAAAGAAATGCAACGGTCGTTCCGGTCGGAACCATTATCGCCTATGTTACAATCCATGGAGCAGACACCGCACATCCTGGTCATCGACGACGACCGCGAAATCCGCGACCTTCTCGCGCGCTTCCTGGAGAAGCAGCGCATCCGCGTCACCGCCGTGCGCGACGGCAAGGAGGCCCGCAGGTCCTGGCTGAATGGCCATTACCAGCTCGTCGTGCTAGATCTCATGCTCCCCGGCGAATCCGGCCTCGACCTCGCTCGCTGGCTGCGCACGCAATCCGACATCCCCATCGTCATGCTCACCGCCATGGGCGAGGAAACCGACCGTATCATCGGCCTCGAGCTTGGCGCCGACGACTACGTGCCCAAGCCGTTCAACCCGCGTGAGCTGCTCGCCCGCATCCGCGCCGTCCTGCGCCGCACCGGGGATGCAGCCGAGGTCCGCCGCGACCCCGCCGCCCGCGGCTACCGCTTCAACGACTGGACGCTGGAACCCGCGCGCCGCCGCCTGCTCAATCCCGAACATGTCGAGGTCCCGCTGACCGGCGGCGAATACGACCTGCTGCTCGCGCTGGTGGAACGCGCGAACCGCGTCCTGACGCGCGACATGCTGCTCGACCTGCTGCGCGGACGGCAGGCCGGCCCGTTCGACCGCGCCATCGATGTCGCCGTCTCCCGCCTCCGGCGCAAGTTGGAGGATGACGGACGCAACGCCCAGCTTATAAAGACCGTTCGCGGCGGCGGATATGTCCTCGCCGCGTCGGTGGAGCGTGTATGAGATTTCGCATCTGGCCGCGCAGCCTCGCGGCCCGCACTGCGGTCGTGCTGCTGATCGGCCTGGTGATCGTGCAGATCGCCGGACTGACCATTCATGCCCTCGACCGCCTCGATGTGCAGCGGCTGGCGCAGGCCAAGAACGTCGCCATGCGCGTGGTCAGCGTCTATCGCACGGTGGTGTTGACCGACCCTGACCGCAGGGCAGGGGTGCTGGCCGAAATGCACCGCGGCGACCTCTCCCCGGCGCTCAGCGACGCGCCCCCCGCGGTCGATCTGCCCGAGATGCCGCCGTTCGAGCAACGGCTGCTCCGCGTCGCGATGAATCTGGTGCCGATGGACAACCGCAAGGAGTTCCACTGGCGCGACCTCGTCATCTACGGCGGAGCGCCGTTCCATCAGATCGTGATCGGCTTCCGCCTGCCCGATGGGGGATGGCTGAACGTCCGCACCCCGCTGGAGTCGCTGCGCCCCTGGCACTCCCCCACCTTCCTGGCCGCCTTCGCGGTCATGACCATCGCCGCCGCCCTGCTGACCATCTGGGCCGTGCGCCGCCTGACCGCGCCGGTGCGCGTGCTCGCCCAGGCAGCCGAGGCGCTGGGCCGCGACGTCAACGCTGCCCCGCCGCTGCCCGAGAACGGCCCCACCGAGGTCGCCACCGCCGCCATCGCGTTCAACACCATGGCCGGCCGCATCCGCCGCTTCGTGCAGGACCGCACCGAGCTGCTCGCAGCCATCGGCCACGACCTGCGCACCCCCATCACGCGCCTCAAGCTGCGCGCCGAGTTCATCGAGGACGACGAACAGCGCGCCAAGATCCTCGCCGATCTCGAGGACATGGAGACCATGGTCTCCGCCACCCTAGCCTTCGGCCGCGACGCAAGGACAACCGAGCCGGTCTCCTCCCTCGATCTCGCCGAACTGCTGCAGACGATCCTTGATGAGGCCGGCGATGCCCGCCCCGACCTGCTCGACCGCCTGAGCTATGAGGGCCCGGCCCACCTCACCGTCCAGGCTCGGCCGATGTCGCTCAAGCGCGTGTTCGTCAACCTGATCGCCAATGCCGTCACCTATGGCGGCTCCGCCCTGGTGCGCCTCGGCCACCGCGCCGACCGGACCATCGTGGTGGAGGTCGATGACGACGGTCCCGGCATCCCGCCCGACCTGCTCGACCGTGTATTCGAACCCTTCCACCGCGGCGAGCCCAGCCGCAACCGCGAAACCGGCGGCGTCGGCCTCGGCCTGCCCATCGTCCGCAACATCCTGCGCGCCCACGGCGGCGATGTCTCCCTCGCCAACCGCCCCAGCGGGGGCTTACGCGCCACCGTCATCCTGCCCGCCTGAGTGCCCCACGAGTGCGCCGCCTGTGTGCTAAGGCACCACAGGGACATCTCCGCGAGCGTTCCGTATCCGTCATGGCCGCCCTTGAGGCGGCCATCCACGCACCGACGCCGAAGCCCGGACCGGGGATCGCGCCGCAAGAACGGCGTCCCCTCTCACTTCGCCGCGGCCGATACCCCCGGCCCGCGCGCCGTAGCCCCGTCCCACCGCGCCAGCGTCATGCCGCGCAGATACTCGTCCACCATCTCCTGCGTCAGCACCTCAACCATCAACGCATTCTCGAGCCACAGCTCGATCACGCCAAACAGCCCGCCGCGCTTGCGGTACTTCGCAATCCAGCCC
>DASQVN010000684.1:0-6069 GCA_035640755.1 Rhodopila sp. | reverse complement strand
CGGCCGCCCCAGCGCGGCTGCTGATGCCGAAACCGCAGCGGATTGCGCCATCAGCAGCACGGTGGCGGCAGCAACCTGGCGCGTGCGCAGCAGGCCGAAGCAGATGACCAGGGCCAGCCCGGCACTGCCCTGCGCCAGGGCCGTCATACGGCACCCGCACTGGCAAGAACGATGACCACGGCAAGAAGCGCGAGCAGGGCGACAACTCCGATCAGGTCAGGCAGGCTGTGGCGCGGCACGCGCCCGAATGCCGTTTGCACGCCCGCGAGGCAGAAAGAAAAGAGAAAAAGCTTCGCCGCCCATGCCAGTAATCCGATTAGCCAGCCGAGTGGCCCAAACTCCGCACTCGACATGCCGATCGGCAGGAACAGCGCCCCGATCAGGTTGAGCCACACGAGCCGCCGCAACCATCCGGCAAACCGGGCGAGCGCGAGGTCCGGGCCGTTGAACACCTGCTGCTGCGACTCGGTGCCGCCGCTGGTCTCGGCCAGCACCATGCCCAGCAGCGCGGTCAGCGCGACGGCCGAGGCGACGGCAGGCAGCAGCAGCCCGTCCTGCTGTTGGGCGACGATCTGATCCAGGTTGAACCCGCCGGCCATAATGCCGAGTGCGACGACGAACAGGATCAGCGCGGGTTCGCCGATCACGGCGAGGCTTGCGGCGTCCTGCGCGGCGAAACCGGGCTTCGGCGCGCCCGAATCGAACGCGGCCAGCGCCAGCGTGACGCGCTCCGCGATCAGCAGCGCGGCGATCACCAGCGTGTCGGCCAGCGGAGACAGTGCCATGCCCAGCGCGAAGGACGGCACCAGCGCGGCGCTGGCCAGCATGAGCCCCAGCGCCGCGACCGGCGCCAGGGTGGTGACGGGCGACAGATTGTCCTGCCACACCGGCGTCTTGCGCCACAGCCGGACCAGATCCCGCCACGGGTCAAGGAGCGGCGGGCCCGACCGGCCGGACAGGCGGGCCAGCAACACCTCTGTCACCCCGGCGAGCAACGGCGCCGCGGCCAGTATCAGGCCGATATGCAGCGCTTGCGTCAGCAGGGCGAGGTAGAGGCTCATCCGATGCTGCTGCCCAGGGCCAGGATGATCAGGCAGGCCGCGGCGCCGGCGAGGATCAGCAGGAAGCCGGTCTGTGACGGCGTCAGGCGCCAGTGTGGCAGCGGGTGGGGCAGCGGCGGCAGCACCGGGCGGCGCCAGCGCGGGCGGAGCGGCAGGTCGGGGATGAAGCCCTCACCCACCGATTGCGCCAGCGGATCGCCGAACGGCAGGTTTTGCGGCGGCGCGGCACCATCGAGCCAGGCGCCCGTCACGCGCACGTCCCGCGGGCGCCACAGGCGCACCGCCAGCACGGCCGCGAAGCACGCACCCAGCAGTGCGGCGGTCGGCAGGGCGAGGTAGCCCGGAACGGCGCCGAACGGGCCGCCCCGTACAACCGCCTCGACCCCCGCCAGATTCAGCAGGATCGGGTCGGCCAGGAGCCATAGGAACAGCCCAGGCACGATGCCGATCAGCAGCGACGCGCCCGCCATCGCCAGCAGGATGATGCGGACCGGGCGGGCGGGTTCCTGCGCGCCGGCGCCGCGCGGACTGCGCGGGCGGCCGAGGATGGCGACCCCGGCCAGGCGCAGGCCGCCCGTGGTGGCGAGCACCGAGGCGAGCGCAACAGAACCGGTCACCAGCGCCAGCGGGATCTGCGTCGGCAGGCCGCCGCTGCGCGGCGCCGCCACCAGCGCCCGCAGCAGCAGCCACATCCCCGCGAACCCAAGGCTCGGCGGCAGCGCGGCAAAGGCGAACAGCCCGCCCGAGAGCGCGGCAGCCCCGGTGGCCACCAGATGCTGCAGCCCGCCGAGGCGCGACAGACGGTACGTGCCCGCGGCCGCCGCCACGCTTTGCGTTGCCAGCACTGCCGTGGTCGCCGGCAGGCAGCCGGCCAGCAGCAGCAGGCCACCGGCCATCGCATCGCCCGATCCGGTGGGCAGGTCCGCCAGGCGCGACAGGATGGTCAACCCGGCCCCGATCATCGCCAACCCCGCCTGGCCGCGCGGGAATGCCGCAGCCACGGCATCGATGTGGCGGCTGGCGCAGGCCACCCAGCCGAACCAGACGGCGATCACGCCGCCGGCGAGGATCAGCAGGAAACCCCACACCGGCCGTGCGCCCGCCGCAGGCAGCTCCACCGCCAGGCGCAGCAGCAGGTAGATGGCAATCGGCATCATCAGCCCTGCCCGCAAGGCCTGCCGGGTGGCGCAGCGTTGGTTCAGCGGCAGGGCGATCAGCGTAACGGCGGCTGCCACGGCAAGGATCACGGCAGGCGTCGCGCGGATCATCTCGGCCGGCGCGGCGCGGATCGCATCGAAGCGCGGGGCGAAGCCGGGCGGGGTCAGCAGCCCGACCGCGGCGAGCACCAGCAGCGGGATCAGCAACGGCGCCGCCTGCCGCTGCGCGGGATCAAGCCACAGGGCGCCGCAGGCCAGGGTAACACCGATGGTCAGGGAAACGGCGTCGGCAGCCAGCAGGCTCAGCATAGCGCCAGCGAGGAAGACGCCGCTGCGCCACAACATGCCGCGGTGCTGCGGTTCGGCGTAGGCCTGCCAGGCGGCGACGGCTCCGCCGGCGGCCAGCACCAGGAACAGGGTGTAGGCCGACAGCGCATCCAGCCCGAGGTGGAACGACAGCCCGGGCGGGCCGGCGGGCAGGGTCATGATCGCCGACGGCAGCCGGCCCAGCAGCACCGGCAGACAGAGAAGCGCGCCCAGGCCGCAGATCCCGGCGATGGCCAGCCCGGCTGTCATCGCCGGCAGCAAGCCGACGCCGGCTGCCAGCAGCAGCATGGCCAGGGTCAGCACGCTCAGCAGGTGCAGGATCGGGTCTGTCACTCCTGGCAGGTTAACACCACGTGTCGGATTCGAAAGCAGGTCAGGTTTCGGTGAGCTGGTGCGCGATAAGTGCAGACAGGATCGCCGGAAGTCCAAACCACGCGACCAAACAGTGACCTGAAGCGGAATGACATGTCACGGGTCATCCCGCCCCAGGCCGCCGCGGTCTCAGGCGCAGGAAGCTGATCATGCAGGCGAACCCGGCGCAGCAGGCGCCGGTGAGTAGCGCGCCATGCACGCCGCCGCCGATATCGGCCCCGAACAGGCCGAAGATGACGGCGACGATGACGCCGCCGATGGTCTGGCCGGTCAGGCTCGCGGTGGAAATCACCCCCGATGCGGCACCCGAACGATGGCGCGGTGCAGCGGCGATCAGCGCACGGTTGTTTGGCGACTGGAAGAACCCGAAGCCGATGCCGCACACCGCCATGCGCCACATCGCATCGGTGAACGCGGCACCAGGCGGCAGCGACAGCGTCAGCAGCAGCCCGGCCGCCATCACCGCAAGGCCGATGCCGCCCAGGAGCCCTGCCGGGTGCCGGTCAGAGAGTCGGCCGGCAACCGGCGCGATGAACACGACCACCGCCGGCCAGGGCGTGATCAGCAGCCCGATGCGCGACTGCGACATGCCGCCCGCAACGGCGAAATAGAACGGCAGCGCCAGATAGGCGATGGTCTGCGCAGCGTACGAACATACCGACGTCGCCACCGACAGCGCGAAGATCGGGATACGGAACAGGTCGGTCGGCAGCATCGGCGCCGCCAGGCGTCGCTGCCTGCGCAGAAACACCCAGGCCGCCACCGCGCCCACTACCAGCTCGGCCACCACCCACGCCGCGCGCTGGCCGTGGCCGATGCCGTCCAGCCCGATCAGCAGCAGCCCGAACGTCGCGGCGTTCAGGGCCGCGCTGGCCCAGTCGAACCGGTGGCCGGACTTCGGCGTATCCGGCAGCGAGCGGAGCGCGAGCCAGCCGGCAACGGCGCCGAACGGCACATTGATGATGAACAGCCAGTGCCAGTTCGCAACCGCCAGGATCGCACCGGCCAGCGTCGGGCTGGCGGCGGCCGAGACGGCGACGATCAGTGCCACCGTGGCGATGCCGCGGCCGAGCTGGGCGCGGGGGAAGATGAAGCGCACCAGGGCGGTGTTGACGCTCATGATGCCGGCGGCGCCGAACCCCTGCGCGACGCGGGCGGCGATCAGCAGCGGCAGGTCCTCGGCCAGGCCGCAGGCCAGCGAGGCAAGCGTGAACGCCAGCACGCCGGCCATGTAGACGCGGCGGTAGCCCGCGATGTCGCCCATGGCCGACAGCGGCAGCAGGCTGATGGTGACGGCGAGCTGATAGGCATTCACCACCCAGATCGTTTCCGCCGGCGTCGCGTGCAGCTCGTGCGCCATCGAGGGCAGGGCGATGTTGGCGATCGCGCTGCCCAGGACGGAAATCGCGATGGCGATGGAGATGGTCACGACCGCCGCCCGCCTCTCCCGCGGCGGCAGGCCGTCCTGCTCCGGCGCGGCTGCCTGCGGCGGTGCCCGGGGCGGACCCGCCCGCATCGTCATGATCGCCATGCCGGCAGCTTGACCGACCCGAGGCGAACCAACAAGCTGCACCGCACCATGAGCAGAGCTGTCGTCGAAACCGAAGCGGTGGTCCGGCCGGAATGGATCGATTCCAATGGCCACCTGAACCTGGCCTATTATGTGGTGGTCTTCGACCTAGCGACCGATGCGCTGTACGACGCGCTCAATATCGGCACCGCCTACCGCGAGGCCACCGGCAACTCCTGCTTCACCGCCGAGACCCATACGCTCTATGAGCGGGAGGTGCATCTGGGCGACAGGCTGATCACGCGGGCCTGGCTGCTGGGGGCGGACCACAAGCGGGTGCATTACTTTCACGAGATGTTCCACGTCGAAAGCGGCGAACGCTCGGCGGTGCAGGAGCTGATGGCGCTGCACATCGACATGCGCATCCGCCGCGTCGTGCCGTTCCCGGCCGACAAATACCAGGCGCTGCAGCGGGCGGTACGGGAGTACGCGCCAACGGAGCTGCCGAAGGGGGCGGGGCGGCGGATTGCGCTGCCGGGCGTGTCAGCGTGATGCGGGGCGCCGCGGCTAGTGGACCTCGTCGCGCGGCACACTTCCCCGTCATGGCCGGGCTTGCCCCGGCCATCTACCCCCAGTCAGTGCCGCAACGAGTCGCGACGCCGTGTTTGCGCAGATGGCCGGGTCTGTACCCAAGCCCGGCCATGACGAATTCATAATGACGGTGCATAGATCAAGGAAGCAAGCACCATGAAGCTGATGTGGTTCCACCTGATGCCGTACACCGAGCTGCCGGCGGACTTCAAACAGAACCATCCGTCCATCTGGGTCGATATCCACTCATCCCTGTTCGACCCGAAGCGGGCGCATCTGATGTACAACGACTTCATGGATGAGCTCGAATACGCCGCCGATTGCGGCTACGACGCGATCTGCGTGAATGAGCATCATTCCAACGGCTACGGCCTGATGCCCTCGCCCAACCTGATCGCCGCGGCGCTGTCGCGGCGCACCAAGGACGCGGCGATCTGCGTCATGGGAAACTCGCTGGCGCTGTACAACCCCCCGACCCGCGTGGCCGAGGAATTCGCCATGATCGACGTGATCTCCGGCGGCCGGCTGATCGCCGGCTTCCCGGTCGGCACACCGATGGACACGTGCTACGCCTACGGCACCAACCCGAGCCAGTTGCGCCAGCGCTACCTGGAAGCGCACGACCTGATCCTGCGCGCCTGGACCGAGACAAACACCTTTGCCTTCAACGGCCGGTTCAACCAGCAGCGCTACGTCAATATCTGGCCACGCCCGGTGCAGCAGCCGCACCCGCCGATCTGGATCCCCGGCGGCGGCTCGGTCGAGACGTGGCAGTGGTGCGCCGAGATGAACTACGTCTACTGCTACCTGTCGTACTACGGCTACAAGGCCGGCCGCGCCACGATGGAAGGTTTCTGGTTCGAAATGGACAGGCTCGGCAAGGATCGCAACCCCTACCACGCCGGATTCCTCCAGTTCGTCGGCGTCGCCGAGTCCCGCCAGCAGGCATTCGACCTGTACGGCGAAGCCGCCGAGTACTTCTACGGCCGCTGCCTGCACGTCGATCCGAAATGGGCAACCCCGCCGGGATACACCAGCGAGGGCTCACAGC
>DASQVN010000683.1:0-7067 GCA_035640755.1 Rhodopila sp. | reverse complement strand
TCATCGACGAAATCGACCCGAGACCCTACAAGGCGGCCCTCGATCAGGCGATCGCCCAGCGCGATGAGGATATCGCCCAGCTCAACAGTGCGAAGCTCGACCTGCAGCGCTACCAGGACCTGGCCAAACGCAGTTTCGCGCCGGTTCAGCAGGTGGATAACCAGCAGGCAACCGTCAACAAGCTGACCGCCGCCGTCGCCCTCGACAACGCGCTGATCGACACCGCGCGCATCAACCTCGGCTACTGCACGATCCGCGCGCCGTTCGATGGCCGCACCGGCTTTTACCAGGTGACCGTCGGCAACGTCATCCAGGCCGCCAATCAGCCCAACGGCATCCTGACCCTGGTGCAGACCAAGCCGATCAGCGTCGTGCTGACCCTGCCCGCCAGCGATCTCCCGCAGCTCCTGGAAGCCCGCGCCAAGGGCCCGGTTCCCGTCGCAGCCTTTAACGGCACGTCGGGCAAGCTGTTGTCGACCGGCACGCTGATGACGCCCAACAACACGATCGACACCTCGACCGCCACGATTGCGCTGAAGGCAACCTTCGACAATCAGGATGAGCACCTCTGGCCTGGCCTGTTTGTCAACGCGCGGGTGCAGGTCGGCGTGGACCATCACGTCGTTACCGTGCCCGATCTCTCGGTCCAGCACGGCCCCGACGGCACCTTCGTCTATCTCGTGAAGCCGGACCAGACGGTGGAGACCGTCCCGGTGACCGTCGGGCTGTCGGTCAACGGCCGGACCGTCATCGCCAAGGGTCTCTCGGGCAACGAAACCGTTGTCGAGTCCGGTCAGGCGCGGCTATCGCCTGGCGTGCATGTCGCCGCTACGAAACCGTCCGCCAGCTAGCATGCCGCTTCAGGGGCACAATATTATATGAGTATTTCGACACCCTTCATCCGGCGCCCGATCGCGACCTCCCTGCTGACCGCGGCGATTTTTCTGACCGGACTGGTTGCCTACCCCCTGCTGCCCGTTGCCCCCCTGCCGAACGTGCAGTTCCCCACCCTGACCGTCAGCGCCCAGTATGCCGGCGCCAGCCCCGAGACCATGGCGGCCACCGTCGCGACCCCGCTGGAAACCCAATTCGGCCAGATGCTGCCCGGCCTCTCGCAGATGACCTCTGCCAGCGTGCTCGGCTCCACGCAGATCACCCTTCAGTTCGACCTGAACAGCGACCTCGCCAACGACGAGACCCTGGTGCTCGAGGCGATGAACGCCGCCCAGGGATCGTTGCCCAAGGCCATGCCGACCCCGCCGACATTCCGGGCGATCAATCCCTCCGACAGCCCGATCATGATCCTGTCGATGCATTCGGATCAGGCCCCGATCACGGAGGTCGACAACATCGCCGAGAACCTGGTCGCGCAGCAGATCTCGCAACTCTCAGGGGTTGGCCAGGTGCTGGTCGGTGGCCAGCAAACCCCTGCGATCCGCGTGCAGGTTGATCCCGCTCGGCTGGCGAACATGGGCATGACGCTGGAGGATCTGCGGCAGGTGCTGACCAACGTCACCGTCGATAATCCCAAGGGCAGCATCAACGGTCCCGACCGGGCTTACACCATCTACGCCAACGACCAGCTCACGCAGGCCGAACCGTACAACAACCTGATCATCGCCTACCGCAACGGCAACCCGGTCCGCATCCGCGATATCGGCCGTGCCATCGCGGGACCCCAGAACCGGGAGCTGGCGGCCTGGAGCAACGGGCACCGCGCGGTCATTCTGATCGTCTTCAAGCAGCCCGCGGCCAACGTGATCTCGACCACGGATGGCATCAAGGAACGACTTTCCAGCCTGCGCGCGAACATCCCACCTTCTATCCACCTCGATGTGGTGGCCGATCGCACACTGACCATCCGCGCCTCGGTCGACGATGTGCAGTTTACGCTCATGCTCGCGATCGCGCTCGTCGTGACCGTCATCTTCATCTTCCTGCGCAACGTCTGGGCCACGATCATTCCCAGCGTGACGATCCCGGTCGCGCTCGTCGGCACCCTGTCGGTCATGTATCTATGCGGGTTCAGTCTGGACAACCTGTCGCTGATGGGCCTCACCATCGCTGTCGGCTTCGTGGTGGACGATGCCATCGTGATGCTGGAGAACATCTTCCGCCACATCGAGGAAGGCATGGACCCGCTCGAGGCGGCCCTGGTTGGCGCCGGCGAGATCGGGTTTACCATCGTCTCCATTAGCCTCTCGCTGATCGCCGTGTTCATCCCCCTGTTGCTGATGGGTGGCATCATCGGCCGGTTGTTTCGGGAGTTCGCGATCTGCGTCTCCATCACCATTGTCCTATCGGCGCTGGTTTCGCTCACCCTGACGCCGATGATGTGCTCGCGCTTCCTGTCGCACCGAACCCGCGGGCATGGGGGGTTGTACAATCTCATTGAGAGCTTTTTCGAGGCCCAGATCCGGTTCTATGAGCGGACGCTCGATATCGCGCTCCGCTTCCGCTTCGCGACGCTGCTGGTATTCATCGCTACCGTCACCCTTACCGTGATGCTGTACATTCAGATCCCGAAAGGCTTCTTCCCGACCCAGGACACCGGCATCATCATCGGCAGCACCGTCGCCGCGCAGGACAATTCCTTTCAGCGCATGTACAGGCTGCAGGAACAGGTGAACAAGCTGGTCATGGCCGACCCGGATATTGAGGCGGCGGTCTCCATAATCGGCGCCGGCATCGCCGGCCAGACGGCGGACAGCGGGCGCATCTTCATGACGCTGAAGCCCTGGGACCAGCGGAAGTCCGACGTGATGCAGATCATCCGTCGTCTGACCGACAAGTCGAAGGAGCTCGAGGGCATCCGCCTCTTCATGCAGCCCGCGCAGGACGTTCGCGTCGGAGCCCGTCCGACCCGCACGATGTACCAGTACACTCTGCAGGATGCGAGCCAGGAGGAGCTGAACTACTGGGCCCCCAAGATCCTTGCGAAGATGCAGAACCTGCCGATGCTCGCCGACGTCACCTCGGACCAGGAGAATTCGGGAACCACCGCAACCCTGACCTATGACCGTGACCAAGCCGCCCGCTTCGGCATCCAGCCCTCGGACATCGACAACGTCCTGTACGACGCGTTCGGCCAGCGACAGGTCGCGCAATACTTCACCGGCAACAAGGCCTACTATCTGATCATGGAGGCGCTGCCGAACCAGTACGGCGACCTCGCGACACTGGACAAGCTGTACATCCGCTCCAACACCGGAGCGATGGTGCCGCTCTCGACCATCGTTCATAAGACCACGATCCCGGTGCAGCCGCTCGCCATCAATCATCAGACCCAGTTCCCGGCCGTCACGATCTCCTTCAATCTGCGTGACGACGCCTCCCTTGGCCAGGCGGTGGATGAGATCCAGAAGGTCGAGGCCTCGATGGGCCTGCCCATCGCCGTCCAGGGCAGCTTCCAAGGCACCGCGCAGGCGTTCCAGACCTCCCTGAAGTCCGAGCCCTATCTGATCGCCGCTGCGCTGGTTGCGGTGTACATCATCCTGGGCATTCTCTATGAAAGTTACATCCTGCCGCTGACGATCCTGTCCACCCTGCCATCCGCCGGTGTGGGCGCACTGCTCATGCTGATAATGTTCGGCTACCAGCTTACCGTGATCGCCCTGATCGGCATCATCCTGCTGATCGGCATCGTCAAGAAGAACGGCATCATGATGGTCGATTTCGCCATCCACGCCGAACGCAAGGACGGCATGCAGCCGCTCGAGGCAATCCGACAAGCCTGCCTGCTCCGCTTCCGCCCGATCCTGATGACCACCATGGCCGCCATGCTCAGTGGCGTGCCGCTGATGGTCGAAAGCGGGGCAGGGTCCGAGATGCGCAAGCCGCTGGGCTTCGCCATGGTCGGCGGCCTGATACTGAGCCAGCTTCTCACTCTCTACACCACACCGGTGATCTACCTGTACCTCGACAGGCTGCAACACTGGCTGATCCCGCGCCGCCAGACCCTGCCGCGCCTGGCCGAAAAGATGAGCAGCGCAACAGCGGATTAGAGCTAGACAGGCCACGGTAGAGGAACCGTTTCCGCACCCCGCGCCATTTCCGTGCTGGCCAGCAATCGACACCAGGCCCTGCCGCACGCCATCGCAGAATGGCCACCGCGAACCTTTTCCCGGGTCCCGGCAGTCTCATTGCTCTTGGCGCATTGCAATACGCATGATAGCGTCACAAATACGCGTAACAATTAATTATTTGTCAGGGAGGCATGCGGGATGCGAACGGAGAATACCCCTGTGTTGGGGCGGCGGGGACTGTTGGGACTTGGCCTCGCGCTCGCGACGCCGCCGATCATCTCCGCCCGCGGCGAAACACCCGTGCGCGTGGGTATGGTCGATCCGCTGACGGGAATCCTGTCGGCCTTGGCTGCATCCGAAGTCGAAGGCGCAAAATATGCCGTGGCCGCGCTGAACAAGAAGAACGGGATACTTGGCCGGCAGATCGACCTTCTGGTTGAGGATTCGGCCAATGATGTCGGGACAGGTGTCCAGAAGACGCGCAAGCTGATCGATCGTGACAAGGTCGATGTGGTCTTTGGCGATGTGAACTCGGGCATCGCCTACGCGATGTCGCAGGTCACGAGTGAAAAGGGCGTATTCCACATCGTCCCTGGCGGTCATACCGATCCCATCACCGGCACCGATTGCAAATGGAACGTCTTCCGCATCTGCAACACGACCTCCATGGATGCCGCCGCCGTGACCGGCGACCTGGTGAAGCGGTTCGGCAAGAAATTCTTCTTCATCACGCCCGACTATGCGTACGGCCACACCCTGCAGGAGGCCTTTCTCAAGAACCTGAAGGCCGCCGGCGGCGAGTATGAGGCGCAGTTGCTGCCGATCAACACGACCGATTTCTCCGCCAGCCTGATCAAAGCCAAGGCCTACCGGCCGAACGTGCTGCTGAACAACATGGGCGGGCTGGCGCAGATCAACTGCATGAAGCAGTTCGTGCAGTTCGGCATGCAGAAGGACATGGCCCTGGGCGGCGCGTTGTTCGAAGTTGAAAGCGTCCTCTCGGTCCCCAAGGACGCACAGACCGGCACCTGGGACATGGAATGGTGGTGGAACCAGCCGGACGTGCCCGAGGTCCTGGCCTTCGTCGCCGACTTCCGGAAGGCGACCAACAAGACGCCAACCGCCCGCCACTGGTTTGGCTACGTGGCCGTGCAATCGGTGCGGCTGGCCGCGGAGAAGGCCAAGTCGTTGAAGGGATTGAAGCTCGCCAAGGCCATGGAGGACATGGAGCTTCCGCCCGACGTCGCGCTGCAGCCGGGCCGGATACGTTACCGGGCCGGAGACCACCAGTTGATGTCCAATGTGTTCGTGGGCGACGTGCATCCGCCGCAGGGCAATCCGGACGACGTATTCAAGGTGACAAGCATCGTGCCGGGCGAACAAGCCGCCGGACCGGTCTCCGGCACCGGCTGCAAGATGGTCTATCCGTCCTGACGCCTGCCCTCCGGCACTCTCCGACTCAAAGGGCGGCGCATGTTGCAACTTGTCCTGTTCAACGTCACCAACGGGCTGATCATCGGGGCGTTCTACGTGCTGATGGCGCTGGGTCTGTCGCTGATCCTGAACCTCTCCAACGTCATCAATTTTGCCCATGGCAATTTCCTCGCCCTGGGCGGCTACATCGCCTTCGTCCTGACCCCGGTGATCGGCTTCTGGGGGGCATTGCTGGTTTCCCCCGTGTTGACCGCCGTGCTGGGCTTCGTGGTGGAGCGATTGATGATCCGCCGGGTGTATCCGCGTGACCCGGTTTACAGCCTCCTGCTGACTTTCGGGCTCGCGTTCATCATTCAGGACCTGTGCCGGTATATCTGGGGACCGAACGGGTTGCCAATGACCGTGCCGGATGCGCTGTCCACCCCACTGTCGAGCGATCTGTTCTTCATCACCTGGTACCGCATCTTCATGGTGGTGATCGTCATCGCCGCGGTTATCGGGCTATTCGCCTTCCTGCGCTACACGCGGGTGGGCATCCGGATCAGGGCGGGGACGCTCGACCTCGACACGGTCTCCGCCCTCGGCGTGAATGTCGGCATGCTGCGGTCGTTCAACTTCGCACTGGGTTCGCTGTTGGCGGGCCTGGCCGGGGTACTTGCGGCGGGGCAGATCGGGCTGAACCCGAACATGGGCGATGATCTGCTCATGCCCAGCTTCATCGCCATCATCGTTGGCGGAGTCGGCAGCCTGACCGGCACCCTGGTCGGGGGTCTGCTGATCGGCGTTGCCGGCGCCTTGACCACCATCGTCTGGCCCGCCGCGAGCGAGGCCGTGATCTACGTCCTCATGCTCTTCGTCCTGATCCTGCGGCCACGCGGCCTGATGGGCGAGGAAGGCATGATGACATGAGCGTGACAACCTCCTCCAGCCCGACCGAGACTGCGGCGCCCCCGGCCACCGCGGCGACGGCGCAGCCGCGACCATGGCTGACGACGGGAATCATCTGGCTCCTGCTGCTGACCGTGCCGTTATGGCTGCCCCTGCTTGGCGGCTATACGGCACTGGCCGGGCGGGTGCTGGTCCTGGGCCTCGCCGCCATGTCCTTCAACCTTCTCCTCGGCTTTACCGGCATCATGAGCTTCGGGCACGCCGCCTATTTCGGGTTGGGCGCTTACGGCGCGGGGCTGGTGCTGAAATACGTGACTGCCAGCACGCCGCTGGCGATACTCGCCGGGCTCCTGCTGGGCGGGGTGATCGGCACGCTCTTCGGCAGCCTGATCGTGCGCCGCCGCGGCGTGTATTTCGCCATGGTGACGGTCGCCTTCGGCCAGATCGCCTTCTATGTCGCCTATAGCTGGGACAGCCTGACCGGCGGCTACGATGGTCTGCGCGGCTTCAGCCGAGCGCCGATCAACCTGGGTTTCATGACACTGGACATCGCGAACAGCGGCACGGCCTTCTATTATTTCCTGCTGCTCGTCTTTGCCGTGGCGACCGGCCTCCAGGGCCTGCTGTTGGCATCCCCATTCGGCCGCACCCTCGTGGCAATCCGTGAGAACGAGCGGCGGGCGCGCTTCCTCGGCATCCCGATCGAGCGGCATATCTGGC
>DASQVN010000682.1:0-2819 GCA_035640755.1 Rhodopila sp. | reverse complement strand
TAAAGCCCCAGTTGTGCTTGAAGGCGAACGCTCCGGTGCCGATCTTGCTGCGGCCGAAATCGAACAGGCGGCATCCGCGGTCGGCGGCCAGGCGCATCACTTCCCAGTACATGAAGTCGTTGCCTGCCCTGCCCCGTGCCGCTGGCGTACCGCCGCCGTAATAGGGCAGCACTTCGTCGCGGAAGTAGAAGTTCATCACCGAGGCAATCGGCGCGCCCTGGTCCAGAACCGTGACAATGTCGGCATCGTGTCCGAACGCATCCAGCAGCAGGCGGAAGTACCGGCGCGGGAAGACCGGCGTGCCCAGGTTGCGGACGCTTTCGGCGTAGACGCGGTGCAGCAGGTCTGCATCCCGGTTCACGACCGAGACCAGGCCGTTCTGCATCGCCTTGCGCACCATGGCGCGTTGCTTGCGCGGAATGGTCTTCATGTTGCGGTCATGATCGCCTTCGATGGGGTTACGGAACGTAACATACAAGTCAGGACGCTGGACCCAACGATCAGCATCCGTTCCGACATCGTGCAGGTGGCGGAATTCCAGCGCGCGCGCGCCGCTGCGGCGCAGCAACGACTCGGCGTGCGCGGTCAGCAAGGCGGCGGATTCCGCATCGGCCGCCAACGGCCCGCCATAGACACAGAACGGGACCGAGATCAGCGTATCGCCGAACAGCAGGGTTTTCACGCGGGCCAGCGGCAGGACGCCGGTAATCGCGCCGTCACGCTCGACGCACGTGTAATGGGTTTCGTGCCCAAACCCGCGTTCGATGACATCGGCCCAGCCGGCACGATGGAAGAACGTTCCTTCGGGCCTCGCATCAACGAAACGGTCCCATGCCGCGGCAACGGCCGCATCAAGCGGGCGGATGGATAGGGCCATGGCTGGTCTCTACTCAGGCCGCAAGGGCCGCGGACGGCGCCGAGGCAAGCAGCGGCGCGTAGACGCGGTCCATTCGGTCCCACGCGAAGCTTCGCAGCAGGCTTTCCACGCCCGCAGCCATGCTGGACAGGTTGGTGTAGTGGCGCAGATGCGATTTCCATCCCGCCCCCGGGACACGTGGCTGTCCGGGGTCGATCTCCCACGGATGGAAGAAGAAGACCCCCGGCTGCCGCTCGCGGCGGTTCACGTGCCGCAGCCCTGCGCGGTACAGCACCTTGGGCAGCAGGCGGAAGTATCCGCCGCCAGAACACGGCCAGTTGCGCCCCCACAGGCGCACGGTGGTCATCGGGATCTCCAGCACCCCATCGGCATAGGGACGGAACGGGGTCCGCGGCGCCTCCGGCATGCCGTACAGATCATGACGTACCGGATTTATGCTGGAACTGTAACGGTATCCCTCCTGCGCCAGGATGGAAAACGCCCAGAGATTTCGTGTGCTGATCGAGAAGCTAGGGGCGCGGTAGCCGCCGACGTGGACGCCGGCAATATCCTCCAGCACCGCCTTCGTGCGGCGGATGTCAGCCCGGAACGTTTCAGGATCCTGGCGATGCGCCTGGGTGTGATCCCAGCCGTGGCTGGCGAGCTCGTGCCCTTCCCGCACGATGCGGCGCACAAGGGCCGGATGCCGCTGTGCGACCCAACCCAGGGTGAAGAACGTGGCCTTCACGCCGGCCGCGGCGAACTGGTCCAGCACAAGATCGGTGTTGTGCTCCACCCGCCGGGGAAGCTGCTCCCACGCCGACCGCGCGATGCAATGCGCGAAGGCCTGGACATGGAAATAGTCCTCGACGTCGACCGTCATCGCATTCAGGCGTTGCATCATGTATCCCCCGTGGCCGTCACGTCCCGCAGGTCAACCACCCGCCTGGCGGCCTGCTCCTGCCGCAGCACCTGACGCTCCAGTAGATCGAGCCGCCGGACGAGGTCGCCGGCAGCGATCCCCCCGTGCGCCGATGCGTCCGTGTCCATCGCACCGGCACCCAGGTCCCGAGCTAGCTCCTCCGCGGTGCCATCAACCATCGCGGCGGTGATGCAATGCACCTCATCGAGCGCACCCTGCAGCAGTACCCGCGAAGCAAGGGTGTTGATGCGGCGCGGAATGCCGCCGGTTTGGCGGTGCACGGATCGCAAGGCCTCATCCTCCCACGCCGGATCGTTACACCATCCGACCATACTCAGCCTGTGCTCGATATAGCCCCTGGTCTCCGCCTCGCTGAGCGGGCCGAGGTGAAACGACGCCAGGACACGCTGGCGCAACTGTTCCCAACCGGCATCCGACAACATCGCCCGAAGCTGCGGCTGCCCCAGCAGAATCGTCTGCACCGATGCTCGGCCTTCGACCGCAAGGTTGGACAGTATGCGCAGCTCCTCCAACGCGGCGGGCGGGAGGTTCTGCGCCTCATCCACTACCAACAGACAGCGGCGGCCCTGCTGGCGATGCACGCGCGCCATCTGCTCGAACCGGCAGAGCAACGTCGCCTTGTCGGCACCCGGCGCCTCATGGCCGAAGCCTGCCATCACCAGGCGCAGCAGATCGTCGGCCGATACCTGTGTCGTAACGATACGGGCGATCACGTGGGTTCGCCGATCAAGCTGGGCGCAGGTCTGCTCGATCAGCGTCGTCTTGCCCGCGCCGATCTCGCCGGTGATGACGATGAACCCTTCCTGTTGCGCCAGCCCATAGACGAGGTGTGACATCGCCCTGCGGTGCCCGTCACTACCGAAGAAGAAGCGTGGATCGGGCGTCAGAAGAAACGGTAGCGCGGACAGCCCATAGAATGCGTCGTACACTCAGAAAGTCTTCGTAGTGGCGAAAATGATCAAGTTCTGGAACACGGTATAGCTCGTGGGCTTGGGTTGACGACTCGCCAATGAATAGCGG
>DASQVN010000681.1:0-3069 GCA_035640755.1 Rhodopila sp. | reverse complement strand
ATCCACGCCGGTATCCCCGCCTGAGAACGCGGCCATCAGAACCGGCAGCGTCCGCGTCGCATTGTTCGTCAGCACCGCGGCGAACAGGAAGTCGTTCCAGGCGAGCTGCACGCACAGGATGCAGGCGGCGACGAGCCCCGGTTTGATCAGCGGCAGCACGACATGCAGGAAGGCGCGCAGCCGACTCGCGCCATCGACCCACGCGGATTCCTCAAGTTCCCGCGGCAGATCCTCAAAGAAGCCACGCATGATCCAGACCACCAGCGGCAGGCTGAACGTCGTGTAGGCCAGCACCACGCTGGTGCGCGTCGTGGGCAGCCCAAGCGCGCTGAACAGCACGTACATCGGCACCAGCACCGCGATCGGCGGCAGCATGCGCATCGCCAGCAGCGCGAAGAACAACGTGTTGCGGCCCGCGAAGCTGAACCTCGCCAGCGCATACGCGGCCGGCACCCCCACCAGCAGTGACAGGCTGACCGCCCCGGCCGAGACCAGCAGGCTGTTGACGAACGCCTGCAGGAAATCCGCCCTCTGGAACACCGCGGCATAGTTCTCCAGCGTCGGCCACCACAGGAACAGCGGCGGCGACGCGAACACCTGCAGCCGCGTCTTCAGCGACAGCCCGATGATCCATACCAGCGGGAACAGGAATACCACGATCAGCACCGTCAGCGCGGCATACACCGCCAGCGCCTCGGCCCTGCGCCGAGTGCGGGAGCCGACACGGGCCAGCGCCGCCATCAGCTCGCCTCCCGCCGGCGCACCACGGCGATGAACACGCCGCACATGATCAGCGACATCACCAGCATCAGCCACGATGCCGCCGCGCCGAGGCTCAGGTCGAAGCGCACGAACGACGCCAGGTAGGTATACATCGACAGCACCATCGTGGCGTTCGCCGGCCCGCCCGAGGTCATGACGTACACATTGTCGAACGCCCGGAACTCGAAGATCATCCGCAGCAGCAGCGCCACCAGGATATAGGGGCGCAGCAGCGGCAGGGTGATGTGCCAGAACATCTGCAGCCGGCTCGCGCCATCGATCCGCGCCGCCTCCACCGGCTCATGCGGCAGCGACCGCAGGCCGGCCAGCAGCAGGATCGCGACATAGGGCGCGTTCTGCCACACGTTCACCACTCCCACCGACAGCAGCGCGGTATCGGGCCGGCCGAGCCAGACGATGTGCTGGGCGAGGAAGGCATTGATGAGGCCATGGTCGGGGTCGAGCAGCAGTTTCCAGCAGAACGCCGCCACCACGGGCGTGATCATCATCGGGATCACCAGCAGCGTGCGGAACAACCCGATCCAGGGCAGGTCGATATTCAGCAGCAGCGCGATGCCCAGCCCCGCCAGCAGCTCGGCCGCCACCGCGCCGGCCGTATAGCCGAGTGTCAATGTCAGGCTGCCGATGAACTCGGGATCAGTCAGCAGGTCCTGGTAGTTGTCGATTCCGGCAAACCGCCCGCCGAACAGCGTCTGGTCCGGCGACCATGCCTCGGTCGACAGCCACGCCGAGAACACAAGCGGCAGGCCGAAGATCATCAGCATCAACAGCGTGGTCGGCAGCACCGCGAGGCGCGCGAAGTGCCGGTCCGTCCAGCTTGCGCGCCGACGTCCGGACCGCCGGGCCGCGCTGCGTGCTGCCGCGCTGCCTGTCGCAGCGATCTGGCTGGTTCCTCCCATCAGCGCCGCTCCTCGATTGCAGGCTCCAATGAGAGGTTAGACCCACCTTTTCGCCCAAGTCACCCCAGGCAGCCGGACAGCGTCGTCAGGAAGCCTTGTCCTTGACCGGCTTCGGGTCGTTCGCGGCGACCGGCTTGATCACGCTGGTGATGGTTTCCCGCAGCACGGTGACGCGCAGATTCGGCGCGATCTCCACCTCGATCTCGGGGGAAGCAACCTGCTTGCCGTCCTTGTCCTGCACCATCGGCACGCGTTGCACGGTGCCGAGGATGCCGCCGCCCGTCACCACCCGATCACCCCGCTTGAGGGTAGCGAGCATGTTGCGCGTCTCCTTCTGCTTCTGCTGCTGCGGGCGGATCAGCAGGAAATAGAACACGACGAAGATCAGGACCAGCGGCGCGAACTGGGCAATTGGACCCAACGCGCCCGCGGCGGCATCCTGGGCATAGGCCGGGGTGATCAACGTGAGCGGGTTCATGACGGCACGGGTCCTTGCGGTGGTCGGGCGCGGACCATAGTTTCCGCGCCTCTTGCGTCAAGAAATATGGTGCCGCGCCTATGGAACAACGCCTGATCGAGTTGATGAGCCGCATCGCCGATGCGCTGGAGCGGCTTGCCCCGCCGCCGCCACCGGCGCTGGACCTCCGTCAGGCCGATGCCTTCGTCTGGCACCCCGATCCCGGCTACCTCGCGCCGGTCCCACGCGTTTCCCGCGTCGCCATCGACCTGCTGAAAGGCGTGGACCGCCAGAAATCCATCCTGACCGAGAACACGCTCCGCTTCGCCCGCGGCCTGCCAGCCAACAACGCCATGCTCTGGGGCGCGCGCGGAATGGGCAAGTCATCGCTGGTGAAGGCGGCCCACGCCCTCGCCAACCAGGGATCCCCAGCCTGCCTCGTGCTGATCGAAATCCACCGCGAGGACATCCGCACCCTGCCGGAACTATTGAACCTGCTGCGCGACCAGCCCCGCCGCTGCCTGATCCTGTGCGATGACTTGTCCTTCGAGAAGGAGGACGCCGACTACAAGGCCCTGAAATCCGTGCTGGAGGGCGGCATCGAGGGCCGGCCCGACAACGTGCTGTTCTACGCCACCTCGAACCGCCGCCACCTGATGCCGCGCGACATGATCGAGAATGAGCGCTCGACCGCCATCAACCCGAGCGAGGCCACCGAGGAAAAAGTCTCCCTCTCCGACCGCTTCGGCCTCTGGCTCGGCTTTCACAACTGCGACCAGCCGACCTACCTGGCAATGATCGATGGCTACGCGGCGGAGTATGGCTTGCCGATCAGCCAGGAGGAACTGCGCGCCGAGGCGATCGAGTGGTCCGTCACGCGAGGCGCGAGATCCGGGCGCGTGGCATGGCAGTTCATCCAGGAGATGGCGG
>DASQVN010000680.1:0-2519 GCA_035640755.1 Rhodopila sp. | reverse complement strand
ACGGATGCTTCACCCATTGCGTGTCGCCGACCTGCCCCGCGATCACGGCGATGGCATTTGGCGTAGACGGCCCGGTCGCGGTCTGGTGGAAATTGTCGAACAGCACGAACCGGTCAGCGTACTGCCAGAGGAACGGGACCGTGTCGCAATCGACATGCGAGATCACCACCTCGGCCTTCTGCTTGCTCTGCAGCGTCGGATTGCTCGTCGGCGCTAGCGCGTTCGAGGCGACGATCGACGCCCCCGGCCCGGAGTCATCCGTCGCGTAATGCAGCCCCTCCTGGTCGAGCGGATAGCCGTCGTTCTTCGGCTGCGACTTCGTCGCCGCGTCAGCATGAAACGCGTTGAGATATCCGGTGTGGCTGTGATCCACCGAGTACAAACTCTCCGGATAGAGCTGTACCGTCTGCCCGTTCACGCCGTGGATCGTGCGCGGGATCAGGAACGGCGAAATCGTCTTGAAACTGCCGTCGGTGTCCTGGATCACCGAGTTGAAGCTTCCGAGCGCGTTGGCCGGCTGCGAATACGGATCCGACGCCGAAGCGCCGGGGAAGGTCGCGAACAGCCCGTTCGCGCCGGGATAGGTGCCGAAGTAATGGTCGAACGACCGGTTCTCCTGGAACAGCACGAAGACGTATTTCACTCTCTGCCGCAAGAGCGCGATCTTCCGCCGCAGCGGCAATGACGCCTGACTGGCTGGATCGAGCGCCTGCGCCGCCCCGGCGGTGCCTGATTGCGTGGCAAGGCTGATCCGCGGCTCCCCATCCGCCAGGGCGGCCGGCACCGGAAAGGGATTGAGCACTGTCGCCATGGCGACCCAAACTGTGGTGGTTCTCACGCGACGTCTCATACAAATTCCCCCTCTCCGCGGCGATCAGGCCGCGCCGCCGCATCCGCCGTTCACCCGGAGATGATTGTGGAATGCAAACGAGAACGGCCTGCGTGGTGGATTTGTGCACTGCGCAAGGCCGCTATTTCATGACAGTCGTGCGACAAGATTGTGACGTTTTGGGTTTCGTAGATGCCATGCGGGGCGGCCGCGGCGGCATGTGTCCCGGCGGCTGTCCGAACCAGTCAGGGACGATGCCCAGTCAGGGACGTTGCCATAACCGCGGGCGCACGGGCAGCAGTTCAGGGCGCGGTTCCTGCGCAGCTCGGCGCCAAGTTCGATCGAAGGCATCGAGACCTATCTCGCCTCCGGCATGATCCGCGGCATCGGCTTCAAGACCGCCGACGCGATCGCCAGCCCGCGCGCCATCGCCTGGTCGTTCTGGCGGCGGGCGCATCAAACCGCCGCGCCACGGTCACATCTGAGAAAGAAACGAAAGACGCAACTGTAGTGCTAGCCGACCCGCCACCGTCGCGGCCGCATTCTTCCACAGGAATTACGCCGAAATGCAGCATTGCCATTCGATCCGCCAAGTCCATTTGTTCGCCTATCCCAAGGCGGACATCTCGCCCGACTAAAAGATGAGAAGTCCCATGAGTAACCAGATCCTCATCGTGCTGACCGTGACCGTCGCCATCGCCTCTGTCACCGGGGTCCGTGCCGCGCCCGCTCCTTCAACCCTCGAGCAGGTGGTTCATGCTAATGTCCGCATCATGCACGGCGGTGCGATCGCCGGAGACAGCGTGCCGTTCCCGGCGTTTGAGCATACGAAAATCAGCGCAGCCGACATCCTGAACCGCCAGGAGCTCTACCACATTAATCCGAGTGTGATTCCTGCAGGTCCCGGATACGGAATAGCCAAGGCAGGCCGCACGAACCTCGCCCGGGCCGCGCATGACTAAGCCATAGGGACCTACATCGCCCGGAGCGGCGGCCGGGCGCCCTTCGCGCAGCGAGGGCGTTCCTAAGCCGATGAGGCCATTTGCTCGAATTGGCCGGGGCCAGTGCAGGAGCAGTTCTCCTCTGGACGTCATCGGTTGGCAGACGAAGTCGGCCGACGCTTGCGGCGGAATCCACCACATCCGCCGCAAGTGCGGCTTGAGCGCATGTTTCCCCCGATCCCGGCGCACCGTCTTGTGGCTCACCGCCGGGACGATCGCCCATTTCACCGTTCGCTCCGCCAGCCGCCGCAGCGTCCAGCGCCGCTTGCCCATAGGCGGCCCGGCGCGTGCACCAGCTTGCGCGCGTCCGCCGTGCCGCGCGAGATCAGCCGGCCAAGCGCGTCACACCCCGACGCCGGCAACGTCACCCGATCCCGCTTCGCCGTTGCTGCCCCCGCCATGTGGCCGCGTCCGCAACCAGAAGATCGCCCGCAAACCGGCCAACGCAGGACTGACAAGGCCCGAGCCTGCTTGGGCAGGCCGCCACTGCCCTGGTTGCCCGGGAAAACATCCCCTAATGTGGGGTGATGGACCCTCCTTCCGAACCAGCGGCCCGCGTCGCGTTCGGCCGTTTCCAGGTGTTGCCGCATCGCCGTGAGCTCCTCGCTGACGGCCAACCCATCAAGCTCGGCGGGCGCGCCTTCGACGTTCTGATGGCGCTGATCGAGGCGCGCGGCGTCGTCAGCAAG
>DASQVN010000679.1:0-2912 GCA_035640755.1 Rhodopila sp. | reverse complement strand
ATCCGGCCGCCGCATCGTGCGTGCTGTCGGCCGCGGGCGATGTCCAGGACACGACGAGCTTGCTGGTGGTCCCGTCCGGCACCGGCGTGACGGAGGTGACGGCAGGCGCGTTCGGGGCGTTGGGGCCGGAGGCGGTGGCGAGCGTCGCAGCCGCCGACCATGCGCCGGTCCCGGCGGCATTCACCGCCTGAACCCGCACGTCGTATGAGGTGCCGGACGCGAGGCCCGTCAGCGCATACGGGCTGGTCACGCCCATGACGGAGGTCCAGACGTTCTGACCGGCAGGGCTCCATTCCAGGTTGAACGAGGTGGTCGCGCCGTGAGTGCTGTCGGCCGCAGGGGCGGTCCAGCTTGCGGTGAGGCCCGCGCCCGGACCTTGCGTCAGCGTCGGCGCGGCGGGCGTGCCGGGGGTGGCACCTGCGGTGGTCAGCGTGCTGATGGCAGACCAGGTGCTCGGGCCCGCAGAGTTCGTGGCCTGAACCTGGACATCGAACGCCGTGTCGGGCGCCAAACCAGTCAACGCATACGGGCTGCTGACACTGGAAAAAAATGTCCAGGTGTTCGCACCGGAGGGGCTGAACTGCAGGTTGTACGCGGCTGCGGCGCCGTGCGTGGCGTCGGCCGCGGGGGCGGTCCAGCTGACAGTCAGGCCGCCGCCAGAGCCTTCCGCCAGCGACGGCGCGGATGGCGTGTTCGGAGCCTGGATGGCGGGGGTCGGAGCTGTTGCCTCGAGCTTATAGCTTGAGGCGGGCAGCATGATGGCGCGGGCGTGGGTGCCCGCTGGCGTGGGACGGTAGATCGACATGTCTTGCAGTCGTTGCTCGTTGACGTTGTGGGCCGGCTGGTGATCCGACTCCATATGTTTGTGTTACTAACGAACATGTCAAGATGTCAACTTCACTAACTTTTCAAACCAAGCCAACGTGCCAGCCGCGGCCGGCGGCACATTGTCAGATAGCCATCTGCGCGCGCCAGGCCTTCCAGAAACCGCGCACCGAGGCTTCCGTCGCCCGCGTCTCGGCGCTGGCGGCATCGGCACCGCCCATTTCGACGACCGAGGCCTCCTGCTCTGCGGCGGCCGAACCGCGCTGGACGAAGCCGCCGACCGCGCCGTCCTCCATCGAGACATAGCCGGCGGCGCCGACCAGATTGGCCTGCTTCAGGCGCATGCTGCGCAGCTCGGGCGGATCGTCGGCGAAGCCCAGGTAGGTCCAGTTCAGGTCCATGCTGTCCACCCCGCGCGGCACGATCTGGCGCACGGCCAGCGCATTGTGGATCTGTTGCAGGACGAAGCCCGGAAAGATCGACAGGATCTGTATTCGGATCGGGTCGTTGAATTCCGCGACCGAGCGCATGAAGGACGGGTCGAGCAGACGCAGTTCGTCGTTGTCGGCGCGCATGCCGGCGTAGCTGTCATCGGCCCCTTCCGGCGGGCCGAGGGTGGTGCTGGCGTGCGCCACCCCGTTGTCGCTGACCATGACGCCGCCGCCGTGACTCAGCCGCGTGATGCGGAAGGTCGTGAAGAACGTGTGCAGAAGGCTGGCGTGGTAGGTGTCCCGCACATTCTCCATATAGAGTTTCCAGTTGCAGGGCAGGCGCTGGGTGAAGCGGCCGATCACCTCGACGGGCTTGTGCAGGACGCGTTGCACGCGGGCGAGGACCTGCGGGCCGATATCGTCCTCGATCGGCGGGGTGTCAGCGGCGAGGGTGCCGAATACCAGGCCGCAGAGCGTGGTGACGCGGATCTTGCGCGGGTTGTGCGCGGCCATGTCGAAATCGGCGGGCATGCCGCCCTGGCCGTTGATGCCGCGCCGGAAGGCGATCGACGTCAGGTTGCCGCACAGGTCATAGCGCCAGGCATGATAGACGCACTGGAAATCGGTCGCCGTGCCGCGGTCTTCCAGGCAGATCAGGGCACCGCGGTGGGCACAGCGGTTCTCGAACGCGGCGATCGCGCCGTTCTCGCGCCGGACGACGACGACCGGCATGGCGCCGATCATGGTGGTGCGGTAGGAGCCGGGTTCCGGCAGATCGACCTCCAGGCACAGGAAATGCCAAGCGGGTCCTTCGAACAGGCGCTTCTGTTCGGCGCGGGCAATCGCGGGATCGCTGTAGACCCAGTAAGGAACACGGGTCAGCCCTGCGGGCCAATGGGCCGCCGGCAGATCGCGGACAGGCTGATCCATGCCGTCCTCCCCTTTGTGACTTATGGGTGGACGGTAGTCATCAGGTAGGGCGGCCGCAAGTGTGCGGGATGGTTTGGGTATGATTTACGGTTTCCGGCGCGTCCGCCCCCTCCGATCACGCGCCAGTTGGAGCGTGCGCGAACCGGGGATCGGGGAATTCGATGATCCGGACTTCCTCGGACGGCAGGTCCAGCACGGCGCAGCTCAGGCGCCGGTTGTTCCGGCTGTCCCGCCCGTCCCCAGCGGAGCCCGGATTGATCACCAGCGCGCGGCCGATGCGCTTCACCACCTGGCAGTGGGTATGGCCGTAGAGCACGATGTCGGCATCGGCCTCGGCGAACCGGTCCAGCTTGGCGCTGTGCGGATGGACATACTCGCCACGCGGCTCCCATGGGGTCGAGTGGATCAGCAGCAGCCGCCTGCCAGCCAGTTCAACGTACCGCCGATACGGCTGCTCGGCCAGGAAGGCCACCGCGGCAGGGTCGATGTCGGGCCTCTGGCGGGCGCGTTCGCCGGCCGGGGAGAGGAACACTTCCTCGTGGTTGCCCTGGATGATATGCGCGCCACGGCCGCGGAGCAGCGCGATGACCTCGTTCGAGAACCGATACTCGAAGATGCTGTCGCCGAGGCAGAGCAACTCATCGACATCCGCCATGGCCGACAAGGCTTGCCTGAGCGCACCGGCGTTGCAGTGGATGTCGGATACGATTCCAACCTTCATGCGTC
>DASQVN010000678.1:0-3357 GCA_035640755.1 Rhodopila sp. | reverse complement strand
CGATCAGTTCCGGCTTCAGCTCTCGGCGGCAATCGGTCATCCAGGTGTTGACCGCCCCTTCATGCCGTACCGAAGCGTCTCACCCGTGGCCCGCTACGTGGGCGGCAGCGCCGCCGAACGTGCGCCGCATGAGCCCGGTGGCGATCGCGCTGACGACACAGCCGACCAGCAGATAGCCGCCGAGATACCATGGCTGGTTGCCGTTCCAGGCGACCAGCAGGGTGGCCAGGATCGGCACCGGGGCCAGGAAGATGATGGCGCCGAACTGATAGACCAGGGATACGCCCGTGTAGCGCACGGGCGTGTCGAACAGCTCGCAGAACAGCGCCGCCTCCGGTCCATAGACCGGCGCCCAGAGGATGCCGATGGCGATGACGATGGCCGCGGCGGCCAGCATGGGACAAGGCCGTTCCTCTTTGCCGTGGCTGCCATATTGGCGAACGGCGACGCCATCCCGGCCCCATGATGTTCGGGTCTGATGCCGGAAGGCACGTCGCCCGCCGTGGTGCCCGTGCGGCCTGAGAAGCAGGCCAAAGCCTCGGCTATCCCTGTCGCGGTTAGTGAGCCGGGGTTGGTCCAGAGCCGAGATAGTTGGTTCCATCAATCAGGAGGAACAGCACTATGATGAGCAGAATGAGACCGATGATGCCGCCTCCCCAGCCGCCACCGGCCGGACCGCTATAGGTTCCATACCAGCCTCGTCGGTAGCCCGTATGGCCGAAGCCGCCCAGCGCCAGGATCACAAGGATGATGATCAGGATTGTTAACATTTGACATTACCCCGAACCGATCGGCCGCTTCACGCTCGCGCTGGCGGAGCCGATTTGCAAGGCGGTGCAGCAACGGTATGCCTGCCAGGTTCCGCAGCCGGTGCATGTGACCGAGACATTCGCCCGGCAGGTATTGCTCAGGCTGTTCCCGGTACTGCCAACGTGACCATGACCGGACTTCGACGTCCGTTTTGAAAATTAACTTTGGCCATCCTCGGTCAAGGCGCGAAAAGCTTGGTGCGCCCCGCTGCGCAGCTCGAACCCAATTCCCGGAGTCTGCGGCAGATCGGTGTAGCCGGCCACGACCTCTGCCCCGTCGATCAAACCACAGAGCGGCTGAAAGCCCAACGGGTTGACCTCGGCCCCGCCCAGGCCAAGGGCAGCGACAAGGTGCAGGCAGAACAGGTGACCGCCATGGGGCCAGAACGCCCGGCGCGGCCACCCTCTGGCGGTCAGGTGGTCCACGATCGGGATGAAGCCTGGCAGGCCGTAGCAGTGGACCGGATCGAATTCGAGGACGTCCCGCTCGCGGCGCAACCCGCCGTGCCGGTCGAGCAGTTTGGCTTCCGCCCAGGAGAAGAGTGCCTCACCGGCAGCAATCGGACCTTGGTACGTGGTGGCGACATTCGCCTGGGTTTCGAAGTCGAGCGGATCGCAGATGTCCTCGAACCACCATAGGCCGAAAGGGGCGAGCATGGATGCTGCCCCAGGGGCCGTTTCGGCGTCGTAGGCGTAGATCGCATCCACCGCCAGATGTGCGGAGCCGCCCGGCAACTGCGCGGCTGCGGCTTCGATGCGCTTCTGGTCCTGGATCAGCCCCGCGCTGCCGATCTTGATCTTGCCATGGGTGAAGCCGAGTTCGGCGAACCGTCGCACCTCCTCCGATAGGCGCGCAATGTCGTCCTGTGGATAGACATACCCACCTGCGGCGTAGACGCGCACCCTGGATTGGAGAGTCGCTTCGCGCCCGAGCCGCCGGGCCAGGAACCGGTACAGGGGCAGCCCGGCAATCTTGGCCGCCGCATCCCAGATCGCCATGTCGAGGGTGCCGACTGCCACGCACCGTTCGCCGTGCCCGCCGGGTTTTTCCCCCGCCATCATGATCGCCCAGGCGCGGAACGGGTCGAGGTTCGTGCCCTCCTCGTCGGCCAGGGCCCGATCTGGCGCGCCAAGCAATCGGGGCGCGAACCGCTCCCGGATCAGGCCGCCTTGCGCGAAACGACCGACCGAGGCGAAGCCGTAGCCGGTCACTGGCTTGCCCTCGCGCACGACGTCTGTGGTGACAGCGACGATGCTGGTCGTGAGGCCGCCCGACGGGATGGATGGATCGGCATACCGCGAGATCGGAATGGAACATTCTCGGATATCGGTAATTCGCACCTGTGGCTCTCGCAGTGAACGTGAAGATCGACGATCCGGGCAGTCATCTTCTCCAGACCGTGGGGACCCCTGTCGCCAGCAGCGGGCCAGACCGGTGCCAAGGTATCCAATATGACCGGCAGACGCATGACCTGGATCAGCGCCGCCCCTTTCAGACTGCCGGTGACCCCAGCAGCGCCTTTGCACCATCCCAAAGATCACGAACCACTTCGGCGGCAGGTGCAGCACGCGCCAGCGCCGCACTCTGCCCAGCCCAGGCCTGCATACGTTCGACGTCGCCGGCCTGTCCGGCGGCGTCGCGCATCGCTTGGGTCAGACCGCGCTGTACCGGATAGGGCGCCGGCGCGGGCGCACCTGGCGCGGTGGCGGCGCGCACATAGGCCGTGGCGATACTGCGCCCTGCTCTTCCGCTGAACGCACGGCTGACCACGGTGCCCTCAGGCGGTGTATGCGCCAGAGCATCGGCCCAGACCGGATGCAACCGCGCCTCCGGACAGCGCAGGAAGCCGGTGCCGATCTGCACGGCGCTGGCGCCGAGCAACAGCGCAGCAGCGACGCCACGCGCATCGGCGATCCCGCCCGTGGCTACCACCGGGATCCGCACCGCATCCGCGGCCGCGGGCAACAGAGCGAACAGCCCGACCATCTCGGCCTCGGCCCTGCGTGCGTCGAAGCAACCGCGATGGCCACCCGCCTCCATGCCCTGTGCCACGATCACGTCGGCACCCGCCGCTTCAGCTGCGCGGGCTTCAGCGACGGTGGAGATGTTGGCCCACCAGGCGATGCCACACTGCTTCATCCGCGCGACAAACGGTGGCGGATACAGACCCATGACGGAGGAGATGATCGGCGGCGCCGCCTCCAGCATCGCCTCGCACTGCGCGGCGAAATCGGGCGGGGTGGCGTCCCCCGCCGTCGCCGGCGGCTCCGGGCCCCAGGCGGCGAGGAACGCCCGCACTGCGGCTTCATGCGCAGGGTCGCGCACCGGGGTGGGATCTGGCACCCAGAGATTGAGCTGGAACGCTCCGTCGCTGGCGGCGCGCACCTCGGCCGCCCATTGCTTGATTGCCGGCGGCGGCATGAGCAGCGCGCCACAGGCCCCCAAGCCACCGGCATTGGCCACGGCAATCGACAGCGATGGCGGACAGGCACCGGCCATCGGTGCCAGCAGGATGGGCAGGCGCAGTCCGTACCGCCCGCAGAAGGC
>DASQVN010000677.1:0-2134 GCA_035640755.1 Rhodopila sp. | reverse complement strand
AGCGCGGCGACGATATGGGAAATCTCGATCAAGCATGCGCTGGCGCGGGGTGGGCCGAACGATATGCCGATCTCGGGGGCCGAGGCGGCGGGGTATTTCCGGGAGGCGGGATACGAGATCCTGGCGATCTCGGCGGCACATGCGGCGGCGGTGGAGGAGTTGCCGCCGATCCATGCCGACCCGTTCGATCGGATGCTGGTGGCGCAGGCGATGGAGGAGCCGCTGCGGCTGCTGACGGCTGATCCGCGGGTGCTGCGCTACAGTGATGTGGTTATCGGGGTCTGATTGGGCGGCATGGTGCTTGTTTTGGGGTGTTTTTCACCACGGAGAACACAAAGGAAAACCGAGGGCCACGGAGGGCTATTCCTTTGCGGTGTTCCGGAAGTAGGGTTCGACCGGGCCGCTGATCTTCATGGTCAGCGGGTTGCCGTGGCGATCGAGGGTCTTGCCGACGGCGACGCGGATCCAGCCTTCGCTGACGCAGTATTCCTCGACGTTGGTCTTTTCGGCGCCCTTGAAGCGGATGCCGACGCCGCGGGCGAGGGCTGCCTCATCATAGTAGGGGCTGCGCGGGTCATTGGAGAGACGGTCGGGTGGAGTGTCGGACATCGAGGCACCTTCATTCAGTCTGGGCGCGTGATTCGCGTTTTCTGACGTGCCGCCACAAACGATCACGCGATCTGGTCTGGGCGCGTGATTCACGTTTTCCGACGTGCCGCCACAAACGATCACGCGCCGGCAGCCGGCAGGTACTGCTGATACCATGCCACGGTGGGGGTGATCACCTGCCGGAAGGCTTCGCCGGTGTAAACCTCGTAGTGGCCCCAGCCTTTCAGGATGATCAGCTTCTTTGGGTCTCCCGCCTTGGCGTAAAGAGATTCGGACTCCTCGGGCGGTACGAGGCGGTCGTCGTCGCAGGTGATGAACAGGACCGGGCGCGGGGCGATCTTGTCCACGACCCATTCGGGGTGAAAGCCGAGTGTGTCGTCGATGAACTCGAGGGGGATTTCGCTGACGGCGGCGGGGTTGTCGCGGCGTGCGGCGGCGGCCAGTTCGGCGGACTGGCGGTCGGGCAGCAGGATGTCGTTGCGGTCGGCGAGGCGGCTGGTCCCGGTGGTGACGCGGCGGATGCGGTCTTCCTCGGCCAAGTCGAGCAGGTCGGCGAATTCATCGGGGCGGCGGACGCTGCGCATCCAGCGGCGGCCGTTGCCGATGCCGACCACCGAGACAACGGCCTTGACGCGGGGATCGACGGCGGCGGTCCAGACCACGGTGGCGCCGCCGTAGCTGGTGCCGTAGAGGCCGAGGCGGTTGGGGTCCACGCAATCCTGGATGCCGAGGAAGGTCAGGGCGGCCTGGGAATCGAGGACGCGGCCGTACGGCGAGAGGCGGGATTTCGGGCCATCGCTGTCGCCCCAGCCCTTGTAGTCGAACGTGAGCACGACGTAGCCGGCTTCGTTCAGGGCCTTTGCGGTATCGGGCAGGTAGAGGTTCCGGACGCCGGTGTAGCCGTGGCAAAGGAGGATGCCGGCGCGCTTCTCTCCGGGTTGCAACGTATCGGGCAGGTACAGGTCGCCGGCGAGGCGCGTGCCTTCGCTGTAGAAGTCGACCCGGCGGGCTGGCATTGGCGTTCCTCCTGTTGCTGTGCTGTGGTTTGGCGCAGGATGAACAGGGGGGAACGGCGATGGCAAGCTATGTGCTGCTGCATGGTGCGTATCAGGGCGGCTGGATCTGGCAGCGCGTGACACCGCACCTGCGGGCGGCCGGGCATGTGGCGTTGGCGCCGACGCTGGATGGCTGCGCGGAACGGCGGCACGCGCTGCGGCCGGGGATCGACACCGAGAGCCATGCGGCGGAGGTCGCCGAGATGCTGTTCTTCGAGGATCTGCGCGACATCGTGCTGGTGGGCACGAGCTGCGGCGGCATGGTCGCGTGCCGGGTGGCGGAGCTGGCGCGGGAGCGGATCGGGCGGATCGTGCTGGCGGATGCGCTGGCGCTGTTCAATGGAGAAACGATCGCCGACCATGTGAAGCGGCCGACGGCGGTGACGACGGAACTAGCGACAGGCCCGTCGCGGGAGGATGCCGCGAACCGAATGTTTGTTTCGCTGGACGGGCCGACGAAGGAGTGGGCG
>DASQVN010000676.1:0-4733 GCA_035640755.1 Rhodopila sp. | reverse complement strand
TTGAGGCGGACCCGCCAGAAACCGCGAATCACGCTGCAGACGTAATAGCGGCGGAGCGTGGCGCGGTTGTCAAACCCGGCCGGGGGGCGGCACGCCGAGGCGCCATTGAATTGCCGCCGATTGCTGCTGACATCGGTTTGGTGGTTGCAGAACAAGGACCTGCCGACGGTGACTGATCTGTGGTTCGACCTCGCCAGCATGCGCTTTCATGTCACGCTGGCGGTCGGCTTCATCCTGGCCGTGGGCGCCACCATCCACATCCTGCTGCATAAGCGGGAGGTCACCTCGGCCGTCGGCTGGATCGGGCTGATCTGGTACGCCCCATTCCTGGGCCTCGTCACCTACCTGCTCCTGGGCATCAACCGTGTGAAACGCCGGGCTCGGCTGGACAGGCCGCAGGACGACGGCCCCGGCGCAACCTCCGTGCCGCTGTCGTTCGAGCTGGATGGCGCCTTCGCGGCACTGGGCCGCGGCATCGGGCGCATCACCGGCAGCCCGCTGCTTGCCGCCGCCGAGGTCCAGCTCTACCGCAACGGCGATGAGGCCTATCCGCCCATGCTGGCTGCCATCGCCGCGGCCACGCGCAGCGTTGGCCTGTCCTCCTACATCTTCCGGGATGACCGCTGGGGTGGCCGCTTCATCGACGCCCTGGCCGAGGCCGCGCACCGCGGGGTCGCGGTACGCGTGCTGATCGACGGCATCGGCGGCGGTTGGCTGTGGTCGCCCGCCTATCGCCGGCTACGGCGCAACGGCGTCAACGCCGCGCGCTTCATGCACTCCGCCCTGCCATGGCGCATGCCGTTCATCAATTTGCGCTCGCACAAGAAGATCCTGATCATCGACGGCCGGGTCGGGTTTACCGGCGGCATGAACATCGGCGATGAGAACGTGATGGCGACCCAGCCCCGGGAACCGGTACAGGACCTGCATTTCCGCATCCAGGGCCCGGTCGTCGCGCAGCTGGCCACGGCCTTCACACAGGACTGGCAGTTCGCCACCGGCGAGGACCTGACCGGCGACGCCTGGTTCCCGACTTTGACCGAGAGCGGACACCCGGCGCGCGTCATCGACTCAGGCCCGGATGAGGACCTGGAGAAGATCGAGTTCTCGGTGCTCGAGGCGATCGCCTGCGCCCGCCGGCGCATCGCAGTGATGACACCCTACTTCCTGCCGGATGAGCGGCTGGTTACCGCCCTGTCGCTGGCGGCTATGCGCGGCGTGGCGGTCGAGATCACGCTGCCCGAACAAACCAACCACACCTTGGTGGATTGGGCGAGCCGCCCCAACAGCGGGCCGCTGCTCGCCGACGGCGTGCGGATCTGGCGCAGTCCGCGCCCATTTCACCACGCAAAGCTGATGATCGTCGATGACGAGTGGTGCCTGATCGGAAGCTGCAACTGGGACATCCGCTCCTTCCGACTCAACTTCGAGCTCTGCGTCGAGATCTACAACCGAGAGTTGGCCGCAACCCTGTCCAGTATCATCGAGGGCAGCCGGGGCCCTGAACTCACACTGGCCGATCTGCGGGGGCGCCCGCTGGTCGTGCGGCTGCGCGATGCCGCCGCACGGCTGACGCTCCCCTATCTGTAGGGACTAGGCAGGAATAATCTATTGCGAACCCCCGTCCGGTCGGGCAGATAGCATTCTCGTGATGACCCAGTCCGATCGACCCGCCGCCGCCAATGGCTAAGCTTGTAAGCTGGAATCTGCTTCGCCTCACCGGCGCGACCCCGGATTGCGTGGCGAAGCTGATCGCGAAGGAGCAGCCGGATCTGCTCCTGATGCAGGAAGTCACCCGGGACATGGATGTCCTGCCCGGCAAGCTGGGCGGGTATTACCTGCGCACCCCGATGCCGGGCCGGATCCATGGGCTCGCCCTCTGGTCGCCCGAGCCGTTCCTCCGGCCGCCCTTCGCCGTCACCCTGCCGGCCGGGGCGATGTTCGAGCGGGTCTGCCAGATCGTCGATCTGGGCTCGATCGGCATCGCCAACGTACATCTGTCGCATGGTCAGCTGCTGAACCGCAGACAGCTTCGCTGCATCGCCAAGGCGCTGCCGTACCGCGCCGCCGTGATCGGCGACTACAACCTGGTCGGGCCGGCGCTGCTGCCCGGCTTCCGCGATGTCGGCCCGCGGGAGCCGACGCATGTCGCCGGCGACCTGCTGCCGCTGCGGATCGACCGCTGCCTGGTACGCGGCGTCGCGTGCCTGGAGGCGCGGGCCCTTTTGCGCGAGTCATCGGACCACAGGCCGATTGCACTCCAGCTCGATACGCGCATCCGTCCACGGCAGGCCCAGCCGGCGGTCCGGGCGGTGGCCTGAGCTACTCCGGCAGCAGCCGGTACATCTTCCCATCAAACTGCACCAGGCGCATGCCCTTCATCGCCTGATAGTCGGTCGGCGAGGTGCTGATCTTGATGCCCGGCAGCACCAGCGGCAGCGTCGTCGTATCCGGCAGATGCGTGGCCGCGCGCATGATGTTCTCCCGCGAGAGATCATTCCCGGCCTGCTTCAGCACCAGAACGAGTGCCTGCGCCATCGTGTAGCCATAATACCAGACCGGGTTGGCGATGTCGGCCTCCGGCGCGTATTTCGCCTTCCAGGCCAGGAACTCCTTCATCCCCGGATCATCCGCCCACTGCGGATCGGTCGGGTCCTTCAGGTACTGTGCCGTCACCACGCCAACCGACTTGTCGAAACCCGCCGACTCGAGCGCCGGCTTCACCAGCGCACCATTGGAATCGATGATGTGCAGCGGATGCCAGTCGATGTCCGCCACCTTGCGGATCGCCATGGCCGAGAACTTCGGCGTGCTCGCGTCATACAGCACGTCCGCGCCCGACGCCCTGAGGTCCAGGATCTGCGAGTCGATCGTCGGATCGGTGATCTCATAGGAGATCGACTTGACGACCATCTTGTCGAATTTCTCGCCCAGCCCGTCCTTCAGGCCCGCCAGATAATCCCGCCCCAGGTCGTCGTTCTGGTACAGAATGCCGATCTTCGCATCCGGCTTCACCTTCAGGATGTACTGTGCATACATCCGCCCTTCCACCCGGTAGCTCGGCTGAAACTGGATGGTCCAGGGAAACTCCTTCGAACTGGCGGAAAACACCGAGGCGCCGGAGCCGATCCATAGATCCGGTATCTTCTTCTGGTTGACATATTTGCGGATCGCCACGTTCGACGCGGTGCCCAGCGTCTGGAACAGGATCGCGACCTGCTCATCCTCGACCAGCTTGCGGATCACCTCGATCGCCTTGGGCGGGCTGTAGCCGTCATCCAGCGCAATCAGCCGGATCTTCCGTCCGTTGATGCCGCCCTGTTCGTTGATCATCTCGAAGTAGTGGGACTCCGCGGTCGAAATCTGACCATAGACGCTGGCCGGCCCGCTGAACGCTGCATTCTGGCCGATCTTGATCTCGGTATCCGTCACACCCGGCGTCGCGGCCTGGGCCGCGAGAGCCGTCACGCCCAGCAACAGCGCAAGAAAGGCGAGCCGCCAGCCGCGTCCAGACATTGGCATTCCCCCTGTTTTTGGGGAAGTCTGCGGGAGAGGTTGGACAGCCGCAAGCATTTCCGGTGGGTCGCGCGGAATAGTGCGCGGAATGGTCTGATGCTACCGGTCCCAGGTTTTGATTACTTTCGGCTGGCCTGGAATCGTCATGGTGGCCACACGTCTTTGACGCTGCGACCACAATAGTCGTGTTGCTATGGGCGGCCCCACGGCATCGCGTGCCAAATGCTGGGTTGTTGAAGCATCAGCGAGTGGGCCGTCCACACATGGTGCAAGGTCACCTCGACAGACTATGTAGACACGTTGCTGTCGCGCGGCCGTGCCCGAGCAGAGGCCGAGTGCCCGGACGTGCACTGGCAGATGGCCGACGCCGAAGGGCTGCTGTTTGAAGCCGGCAGCTTCGATGCCGTCGTCTCCACCTCCGCCGTCATGTTCGCGCCGGACCTTGCGCCATACGTTGTCCGCATGGTTGCATTGCACAGAACACAGAATCGGGTCCGCGTTTGGCATACGCGCTGCAGCAACTGATCAACGGCATCACCCTGGGGATGATCTACGGGCTGATCGCCGTTGGCTACACCATGGTCTATGGCATCATCGGCATGATCAACTTCGCCCATGGCGACGTGTTCATGGTCGGCTCCTTCCTCTCCCTCATCGCCCTGCTGGGCCTCGCGGTACTCGGTATCACCTCGGTGCCGCTAGCGCTTGCCTTGACCCTGATATTCGCCGCCGCCATCGCCTCGTTGTACGGCTGGACGGTGGAGCGGGTGGCGTACCGCCCCCTGCGCGGCTCGTTCCGCCTTGCGCCGCTGATCAGCGCCATCGGCATGTCGATTACCCTGCAGAACTACGTGCAGGTCAGCCAGGGCGCGCGCGTCAAGCCGATCGAGCCGATCATTACCGGCGGCATCCCACTGATCCGCGGCGGCGGGTTCACCGTGCAACTCGCCTGGATGCAGGTCGCCATCGTGGTGATCACGCTTGTGATCCTGGCGATCTTCACCTGGCTGGTGACGCGCACGCCGCTGGGGCGCACCATGCGCGCGTGTGAGCAGGACCTGAAGATGGCCAGCCTGCTAGGGATCGATACCGACCGCACGATCAGCCTGACCTTCGTCATCGGCGCCGCACTGGCCGCCGTCGCCGGGTTCATGTTCCTGCTGTATTACGGCGTGATCGACTTCTACATCGGCTTCATCGCCGGCATCAAAGCCTTC
>DASQVN010000675.1:0-3199 GCA_035640755.1 Rhodopila sp. | reverse complement strand
ATAGCCCGCGCTTTTCCAACTGGAATGCGTCGGCCGACCTGACGCTTTCCTACGACGTCACGCCTGACATCCTGGCCTATGGCACCTATGCGCGCGGCTTCAAATCGGGCGGCGTCAACCTGTCCGGCCTGCCGCTCGACGCGAACAACCAGCCGATCCTCAGCTCAGCAACGGTAACGCCCGAAAAGGTCAATCATGTCGAACTGGGACTTAAGACCCAGTTTCTAGACCGGACCGTGACCTTCAATCTGGCCGGCTTCTGGACCGAAATCCGCGATTACCAGGCGACCGTCACCAACGGCCAGCTGGGCGTCCTGCGCGGCTACCTGGCCAATGCCGGCAAGGTGCGCGTGCGGGGGATAGAGGCGGACTTCGCGGCCAAGCCGTCGCCGCGCCTGAACGTCTATGCGAACGGCGCGTTCACCGACGCCAGATATGTGCACTTCACCGACGCCCCCTGCCCGCCCGAACTCTCCGGTGGTTCGGCCGCCACGCCGTCCAGCCCCGCCGCGCCTGCGGGCACGCCGGGCGGCCCGAGTCCTGCCAATTGCGACGTTTCCGGCCAATGGCTGCCGGGCGTTTCGCGCTGGGCGGCGTCTTATGGCGCGGAATATAACATCCCCACGCACCTGCTCGGACGGGAGGGCGAGGCCTATCTCGCCTTCGATGGCAGCTACCGATCGAAATTCTCGAGCAACCCCTCGCGGTCTCGCTACACGGACGTGAACGGCTATGCCCTTTCCAACTTCCGCCTCGGCTTCCGCACCGTGGACAAGAGCTGGAACCTGTTCGCCTGGGTCCGCAACGCCTTCAACGTGAATTACTACGAACTGCTGGCGACCCAGTCCGGCAACACCGGCCTGATCGTCGGCCAGCCCGGCGATCCGCGCACCTACGGCCTGACGGTCTCGGCGCGCTTCTGAAGGATGGGCGTTCAGGCCGACAGGCGTTTGAATCGCCGGTCGGCCTCGTCCCAGCGCATGGCCTTCATGTACGCGTCCACATATGCCGGCGCCTTCGCTCCATAATCGATCGCATAGGCGTGCTCGTACATGTCGAGCGCGCGCAAAGGCGTGGAGCCGGCGAGCGTCATCGTGTGATCGGCGGCCCATTGGTTGGTCAGCCGCCGGTCGCGCTCGCTCCAGGTCAGCAGCACCCAGCCCGAGCCGCCGGCCAGCGCTTTGCCCATGCCGGCGAATTCGGCCGCCCAGCGGTCGTGGCTGCCAAAGTCCCGCTCGATCGCCGCGGCAAGCTGGGCACCCGGCCGCGTCGCCGTTCCCAGCCCGGCGAAATAGAGTTCGTGCAGGATCATCGAGTTCCAGGCGATCAGCTCTTCGCGCTTCAGCCCGTTGAGCTGGAAGCCCGGCGCCGCGCCCGGATCCAGCTTCGCCCACTCGGTCTGGATCGCGCCCAGCCGCTTCACTGCGCCGACGTAATTATTGTCATGATGGCTCGTGAGCAGCTTGGCCGAAAGGCCGGGGATCGACCCAGGATCGAACGGCAGCGGTTGCGGCTCGTACGACCGAGGCGCGATCTGCGCCTGCGCAAGCGCCGGCATGGCCTGCGCTGCCCCGATCACTGCCCCTGCGGCCAACATGGCCCGACGATCGATCTCCACCATTCCATCTTCTCCCTTTTGCTCGGATCACCCGACCAGGCCGACCAGATAAAGCAGCACGCCCGCCGCCGATGTCGCCGCCAGCGTGACCAGCATGCCGGCCTTTAATCGAAACACGGCGACCAGCGCGAGAGCGGAGAGCGCCAACGCCCACGGATCAACGCTTGCAAGCGCCGGCGCATCGAAACGCACCGGTCCGAAAGCGACCGCCACCGTTTTTCCAAAGACGGTATGCACCGCGAACCAAATGGCGAGATTGAGCACCACGCCCACCACCGCCGCGGTGATCGCCGCCAACGCGCCGCCCAGCGCCACATGGCCGCGCAGCCGCTCGACATAGGGCGCACCCAGGAAGATCCAGAGGAAGCAAGGCGCAAACGTAACCCAGGTTGCAAGCAGCCCGCCCAAGGTCCCCGCCACCAGCGGGTCGAGCCCGCCAGCCTGCCGATAGGCAGCGAGAAAGCCCACGAATTGCAGCACCATGATAAGCGGACCCGGCGTGGTCTCGGCCATGCCCAGCCCGTCGAGCATCTCGCCCGCAGACAGCCAGTGATAATGCTGCACCGCCTGCTGCGCGACATAGGCGAGCACCGCATAGGCGCCGCCGAACGTCACCATCGCCATCACCGAAAAGAAAGTCGCGATCCGGCTGAACACATTGTCCGGCCCCGCCACCGCCAGCAGCGCCGCCACCGGCGTCAGCCAGAGCACCAGCCACAGCGCCGCGGTGACGAGGGCAGTCCGCCCGCTCGTCCGGGCATGCGCGGGCAGTTCCTCGCCCAGCAGCGTGTCCGCGTCCTCGACGATCGGGCCTGAGGCTGCGCCATGCCCGCTCCCGACCTGGAAAGCCGTGCTCCCCGCCCGGCTGGCGGCATAGCCGATCAGCCCGGCGCCGAGCACGATCAGCGGAAACGGCGCCCGCAGGAAGAAGATCAGCACGAACGCCGCCGCCGCGAGCAGGCGCATCACCCCGTTTCGAAGTGCCCGCTTCGCGATGCGGTTCACGCCGTGGAACACGATCGCCAGCACCGCCGCCTTCAGTCCAAAGAACAAGGCCGAGACGATGCCGAGCCGCCCGTAAAGCACATAGATCCAGCTCAGGGCCATAATCGCCGCCACGCCCGGCACGATGAACAGCCCGCCCGCGACGATGCCGCCCCGCGTCTTGTGCATCAGCCAGCCGATATAGGTCGCCAGTTGCTGCGCCTCGGGCCCCGGCAGCAGCATGCAATAATTAAGCGCGTGCAGGAACCGGTGCTCGCCGATCCAGCGCTTCTCCTCGACCAGGATGCGGTGCATCACCGCGATCTGGCCCGCGGGCCCGCCGAAAGAGAGCAGCGCGACGCGGAACCAGACGCGGAAGGCTTCACCAAGAGTGATGCCATGACCGGCATCAATCTTGGCGGACTTATCGATCGCAGCATCCATTTACGGCTTTGCCTTGTTGGTCGGCCAGTTGTGGGTTTCGCCGCTGGCGTCGCGGCACCAGCGGTAGAAGGCGTCGTAGAGCAGCATGCCGGCCTCGAGCTGCCCGAGATCATCGTCATACATGCGCGACAGCCCGAGCGATGCCGCCAAGAG
>DASQVN010000674.1:0-10756 GCA_035640755.1 Rhodopila sp. | reverse complement strand
GCGCTCCTCCCCCAGCTCATGCAGCAAGTCGGCGAGCGCCCGTTCGTCCAGCGTGTTCACCAGCTCGGCCGCCGTCGTCCCATGTTTTCCCATGCGCATGTCGAGCGGGCCGTCGAGGCGGAAGGAAAACCCGCGCGCGGGGTCGTCGAGCTGGAAGGAGGAGACGCCCAAATCGAGCACCACACCATCGAGCTGGGTGACGCCGGCCTGGTTCAGCAGGGCGACCATGTCGCCGAACTGGCCGTGCAGCAGGTGCACCCGGCCGGGGAAGCGGGCGAGAAGGCCGGCGCCGCGCTCGATCGCGTCGGGGTCACGGTCGATCGCGTAAACCGTGCAGCGAGCTCGTTCCAGAATCGTACTTGTATAAGAGCCGCCACCAAATGTGCCGTCCAGATAGACGCCGCCATCGCGCGGCGCCAGGGCCTGAAGGACCTCCTCCAGCATCACCGGAACATGGCCGCTCATGACTGCACCGCCGGGATGGAGTACTGTCTGTCACGTGCCCGCTCGCGCGCTTCGGCCAGGCGGCGGCGGCCGGCCTCGGGCTCCCAGATCTGGAACGTGTTGCGCGTTCCGATAAACGTCACGTTGTCCTTGAGGCCGGCGTGTGCAACCAGTTCGGCCGGCAGCAGGACGCGGCCTTCCCGATCGGTTTCCAGGGCGCAGGCGTCACCGAACAGGGCCATCACAAAGTCTTCGTGCTCGGCGCTGAACTGGTTGAAGCCCCGCGCGACAGGTTCGCTGAGAGCTTCAAATCCGAACTCCGTCCAGCCCTCGATGCAGGCGTGCTGATGCGACGGGCGCAGGTACATCGTTGCGGTCGCGGCGCCCTCTCCGGCGTGGCTGTTCTTCTTAAGCACGGAACGAAATTGCGCAGGTATCGACACACGCCCTTTGGCGTCCAGCTTGTTCTGGTGAGTGCCGATGAAGAGGGCCATGCGGACCCATTTGCCTTTCCTGCCGAGCGGTTCCGTCGTGGGTGGTTTCGTCGCGACTGTATCCGCGGCGGGTTTGGCAGGCTGGGGAACTCGCCAAATCCGGTCGCGCCCGAGGTGTGGATTATGGTCCGCCTTGGGTGAGCATGGGATACCATGGGCGAGCGTGGGACGTCAAAGAAAAACGGCTTATTACTGGCCGGCGAACGGGGAAATTTCGCCGGTGCGTCAAACACTTAGGCTGCACCCCCCAAGTCGGGGCCTGACAATTCTTGACCGCAAGAATATTCCCGTTCCGTTCCTGTGGACAACTTTGTGGAATAGGACTCGGGTGCGTGGATAAGTTGGGGTCAGACAGCCTGTAAGCCGGGTTCTGTCCGCCCCGTGTCGGGGCGGGACGACCATTCCTCTGGGACGCATCTCGCGATGCGCCTCACGCGACCAACCCGGGCGGCGGGGCGGGAATGCCCCTGCGGCGGGGCGGTGTTTCCACCGCCGAGTCGCGGCCGCCCCTATTCGGTCTTGCTCCCGGTGGGGTTTACCGTGCCGCCCCTGTTGCCAGGGGTGCGGTGCGCTCTTGCCGCACCGTTTCGCCCTTGCCTGCGGGGTCCGTCGCCGGCCTTGCGCAGGCGGTTTGTTTTCTGTGGCACTGTCCCTGGGGTCGCCCCCGCCGGCCGTTAGCCGGCACCGTATTCCCGTGGAGCCCGGACTTTCCTCCGCCGCCGGATAGGCTCCGGCGACAGCGGCCGTCCGGCTGTCTGACCACCCTTGATGTGGGCTTAGAGGGCCGGGGGTGTCAAGTAATTTGAGACGAATTTTTCAGCGGGGCGCGAAATGATTCCGCCGCCCAGAACGCGGCCGTCCCGATAGAAGACGCAGGCCTGACCGGGAGCGGGCAGGGCCGGTTCGTCGAGTCGGACCGTGACGGAACCGTCATCAACCATGACCTGGGCGGCGCGCGGCGTGTCATGTGCGCGCAACTTGACTTCACAGATGGTTGTTTTCGATACTGTACTTATTAACCAATTGACGTCCCGCAGCGGGATGTCCCGGCAGCCCGCGTCACGTGGGCCGACGATGACACGCCTGCGCCCCGGATCGGTCGCGACCACTACTTGGCGCCGGCCGCTGATCATCGCGGCAGCGCCCAGGCGCTTGCCCTGCCCCACGGTGTAGCGGGCGATGCCGTCATGCTGGCCCACGACATGGCCGTCGGCGGTGACGATCTCACCGGGTTGCAGCGCATCCGGACGCAGACGGCCGACGATGTCGGTGTAGGTGCCCGAAGGGACGAAGCAGATATCCTGGCTGTCGGGCTTTGCCGCGACCTCCAGCCCCAGGCGCTGCGCGATGGCGCGCACCGCCTGCTTGTCCGGCATGACGCCCAGGGGAAATTCACAGAATGCAAGCTGCGCCCGAGTTGTCGCGAACAGGAACCAGCTCTGGTCGCGCGTGGCATCGGCCGCGCGGTGCAGCTCGGGCCCGTCCGGGCCATCGATGCGCCGGACATAGTGGCCGGTGGCGAGACGTTCGGCGCCGAGGTCGCGGGCGAGCGCGGCCAGGTCGGCGAACTTCACTGTTTGGTTGCAGCGGATGCAGGGGACCGGGGTCTCACCGCCGGCGTAGGAGTCGGCGAAGTCGGCGATGACGGCATCGGCGAAGCGCGCCTCGGCGTCGATCACGTAGTGCGGGATACCGAGGCGGTCGGCGACGCGCTTCGCGTCATAGATATCCTGCCCGGCGCAGCAGGCGCCCTTGCGGGCGGTGGCCGCACCATGGTCGTAGAGCTGGAGGGTGACGCCGATGACCTCGTGCCCGGCCACATGCAGCAGGCCGGCGACGACGCTGCTGTCCACGCCGCCGGACATGGCAACCATGATCCGCATGGCTCAGCCGGCCTGCTGTGTGCGCATGGTCACCCCATCGCGTTGCGCGTGCCCGCCGGCAGCTTGACGACGAGACCGTCCAGAGCCTCGGTCATGACGATCTGGCAGCCGAGGCGGGAGGTCTTGGTCAGCCCGAAGGCGAGGTCGAGCATATCCTCCTCGTCCTCGGTCGGCGGTTGCAGCTTGCTGAACCAGGCGGGATCGACGATCACGTGGCAGGTCGAGCAGGCGAGCGAGCCTTCGCAGGCGCCCTCGATGTCGATCTTGTGCTTGTGCGCGATCTCCAGCACCGAGTAGCCGACCGGCGCTTCGACCTCCCGGCGGGTGCCATCGCGCTCAATGAAAGTCATCTTCGGCATCGGTTCAGGCCTCGGCGAGATTACAGCTGGTGGTCGCAGGGGCCGACCCATTGGCCGCCGCCGCGACGGAAGCGGCGGCATAGTCGATATCGGCGGCGGAGGTAAAGCGCCCGATGCCGATACGGATCGTCCGCGCGGCCTCTTCGTCCGCCAGGCCCATGGCGCGCAGGACGTAGGACGGCTCGATCGCGGCCGAGGAGCAGGCGGAGCCGGTGGAGACGCACAGGTCGGGAATGGCGCGCATCAGATCGGCCGCCTCAGTGCGCGGGAAGGTCAGGTTCAGGTTGCCGGCGATGCGGCGGTCCATGCTGCCGTTGACCCGAAGGCCGAGGATCGCGGCGTTCAGGCGCCCCAGCAACTCGGTCCGCAGGGCGGCGATGCGGGCGGTGTCGTCGGCCATTTCGGCGCGGGCGATGCGGCAGGCCTCGCCCAGGCCGACGATCAGCGGCGTCGGCAGGGTGCCGGAGCGCAGCCCCCGCTCCTGCCCGCCGCCGGAGAACAGGGGGGCGAGGCGGACGCGTGGGCGGCGGCGGACGAACAGCGCGCCGATGCCTTTCGGGCCGTAGATCTTGTGGCCGCTGACCGAGGCGAGGTCGACCTTGTCGCGGGTCAGGTCGAGCGGGATCTTGCCGACGGCCTGCGCGACATCGGTGTGAAACAGCGCGCCGGCATCCTTGGCGATGGCGGCGAGGGTGGCGATGTCCTGCACCACGCCGGTCTCATTGTTCACCGCCATGATGCTGACCAGCAGCGTGGGTTCGGCGAGCGCGCCGCGCAACGCGCCGGGGTCCACCAGACCGTCGCCTGTGACGGGCAGGAAGACCGGGTCAAAGCCTTCCGCGCCCAGGTCGCGCACGGCTTCCAGGACGCATTTATGTTCAGTTTCAACGGTGATGATGCGGCGGCGCTCGTTGCCCCCAAGGGGGAGATGGCTGGCGGCGAAGCGGGCGGCGCCCTTGATGGCAATGTTGTTCGACTCGGTGGCGCCCGAGGTGAAGATCACCTCCCGCACGTCGGCGCCGAGGATAGCGGCGACCTGGGCGCGGGCGTCCTCAACGGCGGCCTCGGCCCGGTGGCCCATGACGTGTTCGGCGCTGTGCGGGTTGCCGTATTCCTCGGAGAAGAACGGCAGCATGGCCTGCAGGACGCGCGGGTCACAGCGTGTCGTGGCCTGGTTGTCGAGGTAGACGGGCCGGTTCGGACGGGGTGGTGTATCGGGCATGCGAGGAAAGGTAGGTTCATGCCTCCGTGGTGACCAGCCCGACGCGGTGTCCGGCGGTCTGCGGGCACAGCCGGTTTGCCAACCGCGCATAGGTGTGCACGAAGCCTTCGATGTCGGCCTCGGTGACGTTCCAGGGCAGGGAGACGCGGATCGCCGAACCGGCGAGCGTATCCAGGCCCATGGCCTTCAGGACGTGGCTCGCCTGTACCTTGCCCGAGCTGCAGGCGGCGCCGGCGGAGACGGCGATGCCGTCGAGGTCGAGCGCCATCACCTGCGTCGATGCCGCGACGCCGGGCAGGGCGAGGCAGGTGGTGTTGGGCAGTCGGTGATCGCGGTCGCCGCAGACGATGGCGCCGGCGTTGACGACGGCTGCCTCCGCGGCGTCACGCAATGCGGCAACGCGGCCGGGATCATCGGCTCCGGCCTCCGTGGCGGCAGCGGCGAAGCCAGCGGCCAGCGCCACCGACGGGGTGCCGCCGCGGCGTCCTCTTTCCTGCCCGCCGCCGGCGATCAGGGCCGAAGCGAACGGGGCGTCCTCGGCCAGCAGGAGCGCGCCGATCCCGGCAGGGCCGCCCAACTTGTGCGAGGAGATCGCCAGGGAGTGGGCGCCGAGTTCCGGCAGGCGTACGGGAATGCGTCCGGCAGCCTGGACCGCATCGACATGCAGCAGGGCGTGGCGGCAGCGGCAGATCGCGGCGGCGTCGGCGACCGGCTGGATGACGCCGGTCTCGTTGTTGGCGAGCATGAGGCAGACGAGCGAGGGGATGTTGTCGGCCAGGCGTGCCTCCAGTGCGGCGATATCTAGGCGGCCGCCGGGATCGACCGGGAGTGTGATCGCGTCCGGCCGAGCGGCGCGGACGGCGTCATGCTCGACGGCGCTGATCAGGAGGCGGCGTCCGGTGCCAAGGGCGTGGATGGCGAGCGCATCTGCCTCGGTCCCGCCCGAGGTGAAGACCAGGTTGCGCGCCGCGGTGCCGTGGCAGGCCGCGATCGTTTCGCGGGCATCCTCCATGACCCTCCGAGCCGCTCGGCCGGCGGCATGGACTGAGTAGGGGTTGCCGGCGATCTCCCAGGCGCGATACATGGCGTCACGTGCGGCGGGACGGAGCGGCTGGGTGGCGTTTGCGTCAAGGTAGATTACCATGATTTTGCGAGTTGGTTCACAATCGAACACACTGCTCAACTTATCGTCAGAAACTTGATTGCAAGGTGTAGCCTGTGGCAAGGCCCGAGGCATGATTTCGCACGAAACCCGCATTGGCTTGGAACCAGCCCGGTCTTGCATCCCATGGTAGCATGCGTTGCGTGGACCCATTCTCCGACCATAGGCGTGTCCTCAGCGGTGCCGAGGTGTGCACCAAGAGATGAACGCGCCGTGACATTTCCATTGTCAAAGGCGGACGAAGTTGGCGTATAACGGCGTTATTGGTGACATAATGGTTTCACGGCCACCGTGACGCCATTCACCATATGCCGGAAGGAGGTTCAACACCTGTCACGCGTGAATCGGTCAGCAAGTAAAAGGGCCGCGTGTCCCGATCAATAAATGTTTTCGGGTTTTGCCGCCACGGAACTGACATAAGGGGATTGCGTTCCCATCTAACGTACATCTGATGATGCGTGTTCGGGTTGGGGGAATCCAGCACGGCGGTCAATGAAGGCCCGGTTGGAGGTCCGAAGCTGTGGTGGCTTTGGAGCGAGGTCCACCGGGGGGACAGGAAACAGGTTACGGATTGCCATGCCAGAGGTCATGTTCGCCGGTCCGGATGGCCGGCTTGAAGGTCGCTATCACCATTCGAAAGAGTCGGGGGCGCCCGTCGCCCTGATCCTGCATCCGCATCCGCTGCATGGCGGAACCATGAACAACCGCATCACCTATTCGATGTACCAGGCTTTCCAGAAGCTTGGGTGCTCGGTGATGCGCTTCAACTTCCGTGGAGTCGGTCGCAGCCAGGGCCGCTATGACGGCGGCATCGGCGAGATCAGCGATGCCGCCGCGGCGCTGGACTGGATGCAGGCGGTCAACCCGGGCCATGGTGGGCTGTGGATCGCCGGCTACTCGTTCGGCGCGTTCATCGGTATGCAGCTGCTGATGCGCCGCCCGGAAATCTCCGGCTGGGTCAGCGTCGCGCCGCCGGCCAATCATTATGACTTCGGCTTCCTTGCTCCCTGCCCGTGCGGCGGGCTGATGTTGCATGGCGATGCCGACGAGCTGGTGCCCGAGTCCGCAGTGCGCAAGCTGGTTGACAAGCTGAATACCCAGAAGGGTGTGCACGTCGATTACCGCGTGTTCAGTGGTGCCGACCATGTGTTCGCCAAGCACGCGGACCAAGTGGCCGAGGCTATCGAGGACTTTTGTGGCAAGGCGATTGCACGGCGGCAGATGGCGCTGGCTGCGGACTGAGATTCGCACCGGCCTGAGATACGCGCCGGACGCCACGAGCGGCGCCGGCTGTTCGTACCTTATATGATATGAACGCTCGGCAGATGGACGTGCGGTGAGAGCTTGGCCACCCGATACGGTCGACTGGCCATGCCGGGACTGATATTGCCGCGGCCGATGCCGCTGTGCTGTTATGGCATGGCGATCCGGCCACCGGGCATCGGCGCCGAAACGCCTGTCGTGCCGGGGAAGCTCAGCGGCAGACGGCGCTGGACGCGGGCGGCCAGGTAGCCGAAGCATTGTGCCTCAAGCGCGTCGCCATTCCACCCTGCGGTTTCGGCGGCGTCCACCGGTACGCCGAGGTGCTGGCGTAGCCCATCCATCAGGAACGGGTTGTGACGGCCGCCGCCGCATACGATCCAGCGCAGTGGGGGCGCCGGAAAGCGGGCGGCGGCGATGCTGGCGATGGTGAACATCGCCAGCGTGGCTGCGCCATCGGCGGGGGACAGGGATTCGATCCCGCTTTCGGAGACGGCGCGCACGAAATCGAGCCGGTCCAGCGACCTCGGGCCGGGCTTCGCGAAGTACGGAAGCTGCAGGAGGCGGGCGACGATCGCGGTGTGCGCCTTGCCGGCGCGGGCCATGGCGGCGTCCCTGTCGAACGGCACGCCGGTATGGCGTAGCGCCCAGTCGTCCAGCAGCGCATTGCCGGGTCCGGTGTCGAAAGCGAGCAGCGTGCCGTCGTCACTGTTCCCTGGGCCGATGTTCCCTGGGTCGATATTCCCTGCGCCGATCCAGGTCACGTTGGCGACGCCGCCGACGTTCAGCACGGCCAGCGGCTTCGGCAAATCCTTGGCCAGGGCCCGGTGATAGACGGGTGCCAGAGGCGCGCCCTGTCCCCCGGCCGCGACATCGTCCAGCCGGAACCCGTACGCAACCGGCACGCCGAGGCGGCGGGCCAGAGCGGCGGCGTCGCCGATCTGCCAGGTGCGCCGGCGGTCGGGCTGATGAAGGATGGTCTGGCCGTGAAAGCCTACCAGATCGGCCGAGCGGTTCAGGGACTGGACGGCGCGGGCGTGATACTCCGTCAGGCGGTCCGTGACGGCCTGCACGCGGGGATCGTTCTCGGCCATGGTTGGGGCGAGGTCGAGGATGGCGCGCAGTTCGGCGCGGATAGCGGGGTCGTAGGGAATGGTCACCGCGGGGCCGAAGCCGGAAATCGTCTCGCCATCGGTATCCAGCCATGCGGCATCGACGCCGTCCAATGATGTGCCGCTCATCAGCCCGATCGTTCGTGGCATTTAACCTGGCTCCAGCCTGTGATAACCCGCGTCTGATAACCCACGTCCGGCAAGTTACGGATCAGCCGTCATGACCACCAATGGTTTCCTCGACGAAGCCACCGCACGGGGCTTCGTTTTTCAGTGCACCGATGCCGAGGCGCTGCGCGCCGCGATGCAGGGCGGGCCGATCACCGCCTATATCGGCTTCGACTGCACCGCCGACAGCCTGCATGTCGGCAGCCTGGTGCAGATCATGATCCTCCGGCTGCTGCAGAAGCATGGCCATAAGCCGCTGGTCCTGCTGGGCGGCGGCACGACGCGGATCGGCGATCCCTCGGGCAAGGACGAATCGCGCCAGCTTCTGACCGATGAGGCGATCGCTGCCAACATGGCGGGCATCCGTCGCTGCTTCACCCCCTTCCTGCGCTTCGGCGACGGGCCGTCGGACGCGATGCTGGCGAACAATGCCGACTGGCTGGACGGGCTGGGCTACATCCCGCTGCTGCGAGACGTCGGCACCCATTTCACCATCAACCGGATGCTGAGCTTCGATTCCGTCCGGCTGCGGCTGGAGCGGGAGCAGCCGCTGACGTTCCTTGAGTTCAACTACATGATCCTGCAGAGCTATGACTTCCGGGAGCTGAACCGCCGGCACAATGTCGTGCTGCAGATCGGCGGTTCGGATCAGTGGGGCAACATTGTCGCCGGGATGGAGCTGACGCGGCGCACCGATGGCAAGCAGGTGTACGGGCTGACCACGCCGCTGATCACCACGGCTTCGGGCAGCAAGATGGGCAAGACCGCCCAGGGCGCGATCTGGCTGACCGAGGACCGGCTGTCGCCCTATGACTACTGGCAGTTCTGGCGGAATACGGAAGATGCCGATGTCGGCCGCTTCCTGCGCCTGTTCACCGATCTGCCGCTGGATGAGATCGCCCGGCTGGAGGTGCTGAGCGGCGCCGACATCAATGACGCGAAAAAGGTCCTGGCGACCGAGGCTACCGCCTTCGCCCATGGCCGCGACGCCGCCACCCTGGCGGCCGAAACCGCTCGGCGTGCCTTCGAGCAGGGTGAGGCGGCCGAGACGCTGCCCAGCGTCACGCTGCCGGCGGCGGAGCTTGAGGCCGGGATTCCGGCGTTCCGGCTGTTCGCCATGGCGGGGCTGGCCGCCAGCAACGCCGAAGCGCGGCGGCTGATCCGCGGCGGCGGCGCAAGGGTGAATGATGAGTCGGTGGCGGATGAGGGGCAGGCGATTTCGCTGGCGCAGATGCGGGATGGGGCGATCAAGCTTTCAGCCGGGCGCAAGCAGCACAAGCTGGTGCGGGCGGGGTAGAGTGTTGGCCAGCCTCCCAGGCCGCGACTGCCTTGAAGGGGCGAAGTGGGGCCATTACGTTGTGACTACGAGAAGCTGGAATACAGGGTGATGGCACTACATTTGGGAGCGCTGCGTGACGCGTTGCTGGATGCCGGGGCGGATGTTGTGAAAGCCAGCACGGCCCACGAAGAAGTCGTCGCCTCCGAGGATCGACTGGCCCACGTCGGGGTCGATTTGCGCGTCCTGAAAGGGATGGTAGGTGCGAATCTGACCGTCTCACTGGGTATTCTGGGACGATTGCTGTTCATTCACTGAGGGACATGCCGAATCCCGGTTGGCGCCTCTGAGCGCTCTGCGTGCATGTCCAACATGCAGATCATCTGCTAGAAGGACTTCCATGAATACCAGTCCTGCCGACGAAATCGCCCGCCGCCGCACCTTTGCCATCATCTCCCACCCCGACGCCGGCAAGACGACGCTGACCGAGCATCTGCTGCGGGCCGGCGGCGCCATCCAGCTTGCCGGCAACGTGCGGGCGAAGGGGGAGCGGCGGCGCACCCGCTCCGACTGGATGAGCATCGAGCGGGAGCGCGGCATCTCGGTCGTGACATCCGTCATGACATTCGAATACCAGGGTTGTGTGTTCAACCTGCTGGACACGCCGGGGCATGAGGATTTCTCGGAGGATACCTATCGCACCCTGACTGCGGTCGACTCGGCGGTCATGGTGATCGATGCGGCCAAGGGGATTGAGGCGCGCACGCGGAAGCTGTTCGAAATCTGCCGGCTTCGCGACATTCCGATCGTGACGTTCATCAACAAGATGGATCGCGAGTCCCGGGATCCCATCGAGCTCCTGGACGAGATCGCCGGGACGCTGGCGCTGGATACCACGCCGGTGACCTGGCCAGTGGGGCAGGCGGCCGATTTCGCGGGAACCTATGACCTGCGGAAGCGGGAGATGCATCTGGTTGCAGACCTGCCGCAGTCCGACCCTCGGCTGCAGGCGGTTGCTGACGAGGTGGACCTTGTACGGTCGGCGCTGCCGGAGTTCGATCTGGACAGCTTTGCCGCGGGGCATCTGACGCCGGTTTATTTCGGGAGCGCGATCAAGGACATCGGCGTGCGTGACCTGCTGGACGGGCTGGCCGAGTACGGGCCACGGCCGCGCGCCCAGCCGGCGGACAAGCGTACAATCGAGGCACAGGAGGCCGGGCTGACGGCGCTGGTGTTCAAAATCCAGGCGAACATGGACCCGAACCACCGTGACAGGATCGCCTTTGCGCGGGTCTGCTCGGGCCGGCTCGTGCGCGGGATGCGGCTCAAGCAGGTGCGTACCGGGAAGCTGATTCCGCTGCATGCGCCGCAGTTCT
>DASQVN010000673.1:0-3156 GCA_035640755.1 Rhodopila sp. | reverse complement strand
GCGACGTTGGTGATCAGCAGCAGCCAGCCGGCGTTGGGCAGGCCAAACGCCATCAGCAGGAGGGCGGGCGGCAGCGACAGCGCCATGAACGCGACCAGTGCATAGGGCGGAAAAAACACGATCCGAAAGTCGCGAGTGTTGTCGAAATGAGGCACGACGTCGGTGAAGAACTGGTGATGCGCCAAGGTGTGCCGATTGTAGATGCCCATCAGCCCCTTCACCGGGCGGTGCATGACGTATCTGTGGATCCACCACTCGAATACGTTGGAAATGCAGAAGGCGGCGGGGATCACCAGGAACTCGTACCACGCCGGATGCTCGATCTGCCGCGCGCAGTACCAGATGGCGGCAGCACCCAGCACGAAGATCAGGGCGACATGTCCCCAGCCGGTGTAGGCAGGGGCGATGCGGGTGCGGAATTCGTCCCGGAATGCGGCCTGGCGCCGCGACATGGTCGGGTGGGCCATTGACGTACTCCCTTTGATGGCACGTTACATCGCTCCTGATCTGCTTGGAAGGGAGGGGGACAGGATGCTCGAAGTCGAACGGCCGGCCGACCTGAAGGACCATGTCGGCAAGGTGCTGGGCGTCAGTGATTGGGTGCTGATCGACCAGCCGATGATCAACGCGTTCGCCGATGCGACAGGCGACCATCAATGGATTCACGTGGATGTCGAACGTGCGAAGCAGGAGATGCCGGGCGGTAAGACCATTGCGCACGGATTTCTGACCCTCTCGCTACTGCCGCGCCTGTGGGAGAGTGTGTACCGCGTGCGGAAGACCTCCCGCTCGATCAACTACGGCACCAACAAGGTGCGTTTCACCGCGCCGGTGCCGGCGGGGTCGCGGGTGCGGCTGCGGCAGGCGCTGAAGCAGGTGGACGACGTTCCGGGTGGCGTCCGCTTGACCTTCGACAGCACGATCGAGCTGGAGGGGAGTGACAAGCCGGCCGTCGTGGCGGAATCCCTGGTGCTGACGTTCGACTGAGGCCGGCGACGCCAACCCATGACAATCTTGGCGCCGGCGTCTAGCATGCGCTGCATGGCACGCATCAAGGTCCAGACCGAGGACTTCGACACCGGCGCGGAGATCGCGGCGCTGACCACGGGCCGCACCGATGTCGGCGGGATCGGCTGCTTCGTCGGGACGGTCCGGGCGGACAAAAGCACCACAGGCTCGCCCGTCATCGGCATGACGCTCGAACACTACCCCGGCATGACCGAGCAGGCGATCGCCCGCATCGTCCAACAGGCCGAGGAACGCTGGCCGCTGCTGGGCTGCACCGTCATCCACCGCGTCGGGCCGCTGCGGCCGGGCGACAACATTGTGTTGGTGATTGCCGCCTCGGCGCACCGGCAGGCGGCGCTGGACGCGACCGCATTCCTGATCGACTGGTTGAAGACCAAGGCCCCGTTCTGGAAGCGTGAGGATTTCGCCACCGGCGAGGGCGCCTGGGTTGAAGCCAGGGAAGCAGACGACGCCGCGGCGCAGCGCTGGAGCGGCTGAACGCGGGCAGAACTGATTTCACGCGGGAGGACGGCAGAATGGCAACAACACTGCCAATGGACCAGATGCCCATCGACCAGATGATTGATACCAGGCGGGGCATGATCAGCCGGGAAATCTTTGTGTCCCCGGATTTTCACCAGGAAGAGCTGGAGAAGCTGTTCACCCGCGCCTGGCTGTTTGTCGGGCACGAAAGCCAGATCCCGAATCCCGGCGACTTCTTCGTCTCCCGCATGGGACAGGAGTCCGTCATCCTCTGCCGCGACACTAAGGGGCAGGTGCATGTCTTCCTGAACTCCTGCCGGCATCGCGGGATGAAGGTGTGCCGCTATGAGCAGGGCAATACCTCGTTGTTCGTCTGCCCCTATCACTCCTGGAGCTACACGACGGATGGCAAGCTGCAGGGCGTCCCGCTGTATCGGGTGCTGTATGAAGGCCAACTCGACCGTGCCGACTGGTCGCTGATCGAGGTGCCGAAGCTGCACATGTACAAGAGCACGGTCTGGGCCTCCTGGGACCCCGACGCGCCGGACTTCATGACCTACCTGGGCGATGCCGTCGATCACCTGGACCAGGTGCTGGATTGCCGTGACGGGCGGCCCGGCGGGTCGGAGGTGATCGGCGTACACAAATGGATCCTGCCGACCAACTGGAAGTTCGCGGCGGAGAATTTCCTCGGCGACACCTATCACAACCCGTCGCACCGCTCGGTCGACATGATCGGCATCGGGCCGAGCGCCAGGGCCGGCCAGGGTGGGCGACGGGACAACGAGTACAACAAGGGCCAGCACGTCTGGGTCAGCTTCCCTCAGGGCCACGGCGTGCACAGCGTCTGGATGCCGGAGCGGTTCGAGTACCAGCCCTCCTACATGCAATACCCGACGGTGGATGAGTATTTCCGTCATTGCTTCAGCGAACGGAAGCGTCGGTTGGGGGACAAGGCGCGGATCCTGCCGTTCACCGGCAACCTGTTCCCGAACACGTCGTATCATGGGCGGCAGCCGCGGGGGCTGTGCGTCTGGCACCCGCACAGCCCGACGCAGACCGAGGCCTGGCGCTTCTTCTTGGTCGATGCCGACGCGCCAGCCGAGGTGAAGGAGGTGCTGCGGCGCTTCTACATGCGATACTCTGGTCCCGCCGGCATGACCGAGCAGGACGACATGGAAAACTGGCTCTACGCCACCGCGGCCAGCAGCGGCCCGATCGCTCGGCGGTATCCATTCAACTATCAGCAGTCGCTGGGGGCCTACAGGCGCAACGACCCGATCCCCGGCGATGTCAGCACGCAAATCACCGAGCAGAACGCCCGCAACTACTACGATGTCTATGCCCGCTACCTGAAGGGCGACGGCTGGGATTCCCTGCTGGGCCGGAGCACCGCCGTCCAGGCGGCCGCCGAATGAGCGCGGTCCTGGGGCGCCGGCGACTCGCCTGGTACCAGCTCAAGGAAGAGGTCGAGGACTTCCTGTACATGGAAGCCGACCTGCTGGACCAGCGGCGGTTTCGCGAGTGGCTGGACCTGCTCGCGGACGACGTCGTGTATTTCATGCCGATCCGCCGCAACGTGAAGTTCGGACAGCACGCCGAGAAGGAAAACACGCGCCAGGGCGAAGGCATTTCCTGGTTCGACGAGGACAAGTGGACGCTGTC
>DASQVN010000672.1:0-3541 GCA_035640755.1 Rhodopila sp. | reverse complement strand
TGTAGATGCGCTTGTATGGCCCGAGGGATTCTGCCGACGGGATATCGCAGGCGGCGCGAGGTGATCGACGAGCAGAGAGGGGACCGGATTGCGAAATGGCTGGCCCGTGCGGGGGTGGCGAGCCGGCGCGATGCGGAGAAGTTGCTGGCCGATGGCGCGGTGCGGCTGAACGGGAAGGCTGTAACGCATCCGGCGACGTTCGTTGCGGCCGGCGATATCGTGCAGGTGAACGGCAGAGTGGTCGATCCGCCGGAACGGACGCGCATGTGGCGCTATCACAAGCCGAGCGGACTGGTGACGACGCACAAGGATCCGGAGGGGCGGCCGACGGTGTTCGACAAGCTGCGGCAGCAGTTGCCGCGGGTTGTCAGCGTGGGGCGGTTGGATCTGACCAGCGAGGGTCTCCTGTTGCTTACCAACGATGGGGCGCTTGCCCGGCGGCTGGAGCTGCCGTCGACCGGGTGGCTGCGGCGGTACCGAGTGCGGGTGTTCGGCGTGCCGGATGAGGCGGCGCTGCGCTCGTTGGCGCGCGGCATCACAGTCAGTGGCGTGCGGTACGGACCGATCGAGGCTGCACTCGATGCGCGCAAGGGGGACAATACGTGGTTGACGGTCAGCCTGCGCGAAGGGCGGAACCGGGAGGTGCGGCGAGTAATGGCACATCTTGGCCTATCGGTTTCGCGACTGATCCGGGTGGCCTATGGGCCGTTCCAGCTCGGCACGCTGGAGCGGGGTGGGGTGGAGGAAATCCCGGCGCGGGTGCTGCGGGAACAGTTGCCGGTGGATGCCAGGGCACCGCCGACAGCGCGGCGCGGACGATAGATGCGGATTGTCGGCGGGGCGTGGCGGGGACGGACACTAACGGCTCCGCCCGGGCAGGGGACGCGGCCGACGGCGGATCGGGTGCGGCAGGCCCTGTTCGATATGCTGATACACGCCCCGTGGGGCGGACGGCAGGTTCTGGACGGCGCCGTTGTGCTGGACGTATTTGCCGGCACAGGCGCGCTGGGACTGGAGGCGCTGTCTCGGGGCGCGGCCTCAGCCTATTTCATTGAGAATGACTCGGCGGCGCTGCGCGTACTGCGTGCCAATGTGACAGCGTGCGGTGCGGCGAAGCAGGTCACGATTCTCGCTGCCGATGTGCTGACGCTGGCGCCGGCACGGATGTCGGTCGGCGCCGGCCTAGTCTTTCTTGACCCGCCTTACGGTCACGATCTCGTTCCTCGCGCGATTCTTCATCTAAGGCAGACCGGGTACATTGCGGCCAGTGCACTGGCTGTGGCGGAAACCGCACGGGACGATATGTTGAATGTGGAATTTGATGTTCTGGCTGAGCGGAATTATGGGGTGGCGCGCGTGATGGTGTTTCGGCTTCCGTAGATTCCGGAGCTGCTGGCGCCTCCGCAGCCTGCGCAGTGGCCCGCTTTCGGTGCCCGCGAATGTGAGCGTAGCATGAATATCCGGTAGGGTTCGGGCTGGACATGTCTGCGCGAAATCGATCCGGCTGCGGACGAAACGAGCATCGGGGGGAACATGCGTTACGAGCGATTGGCCTGCGGCCTTGTCGTGGCCGGTTGGATGATGTGCACCGCCGTAGGCGTGCAGGCCCAGACAGTGGGGCCGGACTACCCGGTGCCACCCTCGATTGAATATGGAAGCCTCTATCGGGATGTTGAACTCGCGGCGATCTATCCAGACAGCAAGACCTTTCCCGACCTGATTCCATTGAGCACGCCGGCCGATATTGTAGGCGCCTATAATGCGGCGAAAACGGTGCCGGGCTTCGACCTGGCCAGTTTCACCAAGCAATATTTTGCAGGACCGGTGCCGCCGGGCCCGACGGTGAACCCCGCGTCATCCGGCCAGCATCTACTGGACTACATCGACAGTCTCTGGCCTGTGCTGCAGCAGATATCGACCCAGGTGCCGCCCTATTCGACGTTGCTGCCCTTGCCGTACCCGTACGTGGTGCCGGGCGGCCGGTTCCGCGAGGTTTATTACTGGGACTCCTACTTTACCATGCTTGGGCTGGAGGAGAGCGGGCGGCATGACCTCGCGGTCAGCATGCTGCAGGATTTCTCCTACGAGATCGAGCAATATGGGCACATTCCGAACGGCAACCGCAGCTATTACTTGAGCCGATCGCAGCCGCCGTTCTTCTCCCTCATGGTCGATCTGGTTGCCGGGCATGACGGACAATCGGTCTATGTGACGTTCCTGCCAGATCTGCAGGCTGAGTACGATTACTGGATGGCGGACAGCGAGACGGTCCAGCCCGGGCGGGCCTCGCGGCACGTGGTGCGCCTGCTGGATGGGACGGTGCTGAATCGTTACTGGGATGAACGAAGAGTGCCGCGGGATGAATCCTATCTCGAGGATGTGCAGACCGCGTCCCAGTCCAGTCGTCCGGCTGCCGAGGTATGGCAGAACCTGCGCGCAACGGCCGAGTCGGGCTGGGATTTCAGCTCCCGCTGGCTGGCGGACGGGGTGACGCTGCAATCGGTGCGCACGCTTGCGCTGCTGCCGCCTGATCTGAACAGCCTGCTTGCGCATCTCGAACAGACGCTGGCACGAGCGTACCTGCTGAAGGGCGACAACACGAGTGCTGCGCTCTATGCCGAACGCGCGCGGGGCCGGATCGAGGCGATCGGGCGGCTGATGTGGGATGCGGCGGACGGGGTCTTCACCGATTATTTGTGGCGGCAGGGCAAGACCACGGACAATGTCACTGCTGCGACGATGTACATGCTGTTCCTGCGGGAGGCGACACCCGAACAGGCCGCGTCAGTTGCCGATGCCGTGCGCAACAAGCTTCTGGAGGCTGGGGGCTTGGCGACCACGCTGGTGAACAGCGGCCAGCAATGGGATGCGCCGAACGGCTGGGCGCCATTGCAGTGGATCGCGGTAATGGGACTGCGGAACTACGGCTATGACGACATCGCCAGGGATATCGCGATGCGCTGGGTCGCGGGCAACATCGCCGGCTATCAGCAGAATGCGAAGTTGGTGGAGAAATACAACGTGCTGACCCCGAACGGCGGCAGCGGCGGTGGCGGCGAATACGCCACTCAGATCGGCTTCGGCTGGACCAACGGCGTTCTGTTGGGCCTGACGGCGCTGTATCCGGACCTGAAGGCGATGGCGCAGGCGGCTGTGCCGAACGCGCAGATGGCGTCGGTACAGTAACGGATGCAGAGTGCCAGACGAGCAGGATCGCCTATCGCTGCCCGATCTGCTCGGCGATATACAGCGCCACGGATGCCTCTTGTCAGTAGCTCCGCGGCAGTTCCAGAACATGCTCGGCCAGATAGGACAGGATCAGGTTGGTGCTGATCGGCGCCACCTGGTACAGCCGGGTTTCGCGGAACTTGCGCTCGACGTCATATTCCTCGGCGAAGCCGAAGCCGCCATGCGTCTGAACGCACGCCTCGCCGGCGGCCCAGGACGCATCGGCGGCAAGAAGCTTCGCCATATTGGCTTCCTCGCCCGGTGTTTCGCCGGCCTCAAATTTCTCGCAACCAGCCTGCACCATGAGTTCCGC
>DASQVN010000671.1:0-10478 GCA_035640755.1 Rhodopila sp. | reverse complement strand
CCCGTGCGGCCCTCCTGCTCTGGCTGTTGCCCCGCCTTGCCTTGGCGGATCCCGTACCGTTGCATCGGGGTGTCAACCTGACCAACTGGTTCCGCTTTCCGGCCAGCACCGATGCTGGCGCGCTGCGTGGCTATATCGGCGACCGCGCGCTGGCCGACCTCCGCGCCGCCGGCTTCGACTTCGTGCGCCTCGCGGTCGATCCGGCGCTGGGCCGCCATCCCACGCTGATCGAGGCGGTCCGCCGCATCCAGCGCCAGGGCCTCACCGTCATCATCGTGCCGCACCCGCCGAACTGGCACCTGGAAACCAGCGCAGCCGACCGCGCGGCATTGCTGGGCTTCTGGCAGGAGATGTCGGCGGCGCTGCGTCCGCTCGACCCGGCGCGGACGGTGGCCGAAGTCCTGAACGAACCGGTCTTTCCCAATGCCCCCGCCGCCTGGGCCGATCTGGAGCGCCAGGTCCTGCAAACCATTCGGCACAACCTGCCGCACTCCACCGTCATCCTGACCGGCCAGGACTGGGGCAGCATCGGCGGCCTGCTGGCCGCGACGCCCGAACCCGACCCGGACGTGATCTACAGCTTCCACTTCTATGACCCGGCGGAGCTGACCTCGCTCGCGGCCTATCGGCATGATGTGGACCGCGCCACCCTGATGCGGCTGCCCTTCCCTGTCGGGGAACACTGCGCTGTTCCGGCACCCGATGCGCCGACCCGCAGTCTGGTCGACTACTACTGCGCCATGCATTGGAATGAGGCGCTGATCGGCGCCGCGATCGCCGGTGCCGCCGGCTGGGCGCGGGCGCACGATGTACACCTGCTGGCCGGGGAGTTCGGCGCGACTTCAGAACTGAACTTGCCGGCCCGCCTGGCCTGGATGCGCGCGGTCCGGGCCGCGCTCGAGGCCAACGGCATTCCCTGGGCGCTCTGGGGTTACGACGACATCATGGGCTTCGCCGAACCGCGGCCGCCTGGGCCGCGGCCGCATCTGGACCTCGATCTGCTGGCCGCGCTCGGCTTGCATACCCCTTTGTGATGCAGCCAAGCCCCGTAAGGAACGATATGCCCGCCATGGATAGCCTCGATCCCGCTGACTGGTCCGACCTGCGCGCGCTTGGTCACCGCATGGTCGATGACATGTTCGACCATCTGCAATCCGTCCGCGACCGTCCGGTCTGGCAGCCGATGCCGGCCGAGTTGCGGCAGGAGCTCCGCCAGCCCTTGCCGCGCGCGCCGATGCCGGTCGCTGCGGTGTACGACGCGTACCGCCGCCTGGTGCAGCCCTACGCCACCGGTAACTTGCATCCGCGCTTCATGGGCTGGGTGCATGGCGGCGGCAACCCGGTCGGTATGCTGGCAGAGTTGCTGGCCGGCGGCCTGAACGCCAATCTGGGCGGCCGCGACCACGCGCCGATCGAGGTCGAGCGCCAGGTCATCGCCTGGGCCGCCGAAATGCTGGGGTTTCCCGAGGATGCCTCGGGCGTGCTGGTCACCGGGACCTCGATTGCCAACCTGATCGGGGTGCTGGTGGCGCGTTCCGCCATCCTGGGACCGGACGTCCGCCGCCACGGCGTCGATGCCACGCGGCTCATTGCCTATACATCCGCCGCGGCGCATGGCTGCCTGCCGCGGGCAATGGAAATGGCTGGGCTGGGGCGTGAGGCCCTCCGTATGATCCCCTGCGACGCGCACGGCCGTCTGCACATCGACGCCCTGCAGGCCCGTATCGCGCAGGATCGCGCGCAGGGGCTTCGCCCGTTCCTGGTCGTCGGCACCGCCGGCACCGTCGATATCGGCGCGGTGGATGATCTGTCGGCGTTGGCCGACCTTGCGGAGCGGGAGGAGCTTTGGTTCCACGTCGACGGCGCGTTCGGCGCCATCGCAATGCTGGCGCCCGGCCTGCGCCCGCTGCTGGCGGGGATCGAGCGGGCCGATTCGGTGGCCTTCGATTTTCATAAATGGGCACAGGTGCCCTACGATGCCGGCTGCATTGTCGTGCGGGACGCCGCGCGCCAGGTCGCTGCCTTCGCCGCCGACGCCGCCTACCTCAAGCGGGAGCAGCGTGGGCTGGCGGGCGGCGGCCTGTGGCCGTGCGACCTTGGCCCCGACCTCTCCCGTGGGTTCCGGGCGCTGAAAGTGTGGATGACGCTGTCCGCGTACGGCGCCGACCGGATCGGCGCGGTCGCGCAGCAGACCTGCGACCTTGCCGGGGTGCTGGCCGCGCGCGTGGACCGCGAGCCTGAGCTGGAGCGTCTCGCGCCGGTGACGCTCAACATCGTCTGCTTCCGCTACAAGGAAGCCGCGGGCGACCTGAACAGCCTGAACGTCGACATTGTGGCGGACCTGCAGGAGGCCGGCATTGCCGCGCCCTCAACCACGACGCTGGGCGGCGTGCTGGCGATCCGCGCCGCTATCGTGAACCACCGCACGACCGAGGCCGACATCGACATTCTGGTCGACGCGGTGCTGCAGGCCGGCCGCCGCCGCGCCGGCCTGACGGGCTGAGCAGGTAGAAAAGAAAAGCCCCCGGTTGTTCACCGGGGGCAAGTATACAGGGAGGCTTCACGTCTGGGAGACGCAGGGACCAGAAGGCCCCCTTCCAGCGACGGGCGCTGGAACTCTGGCAGCGGTGCTGCCGTAACCGATGCCCTTGTGTAGTCCCGCACCTGCGAAGTGAGCCATACCCGAAACTCGGCAGCCGGCATGTCGATTGCGCATAGCTACTGAACAACATTTGCACTGAAAGTATAGCTGCATCGCACAAATCGCGCGGCTTTCGTTGCAGGGCGAGGCGGCGGCGCAACAAAATTGCCGGTTGCCATGCGGAAGGACGGTCCGGAGCCGACGACACCTGTTGCGCCAAGCCGCCGCACGCCGGTGCATCTCGTGCTTGCGATCCGCAGCAGGGCGCGGGGTCAAGTCCCGCGCCGTTGGTCAGTGCATCTCCGCCAGGCGCGCCAGTAGGAAATCGCGGAACACGGCGACGCGCTTCGAGTTCCTGAGCTCCTCCGGATACACGAAGAAGACATCAACCTTCGGCCCTTTCAGCTCGGTCAGCACGTGCACCAGGTCCGGGTTTTCGGCCACCACGTAATCCGGCAGCGCGCCGATCCCCAGCCCCGAGCGGATCGCCAGCAGCACGGCGTGGACCGAGTTCACTTCCAGCAGTGCCCGCCGCGGGTTGCCCGGGCGGCGACCGGCCTCGGCCAGCCAATTCACCTCGGGCACCGGGGGGTGATGGCTGCCGAACAGGATCAGCCGATGCGCGTCCAGGTCCTCCGCCCGCTGCGGCACGCCGTGCTTCTTCAGGTATTCCGGCGACGCGCAGACATGCCAGTTCAACGTCATCAGATGGCGCTGCACCAGGTCGGGCTGCTTCGGCGGATGCATCCGGATCGCCACGTCGGCCTCACGCATTGCCAGGTCGAGCTCCGCGTCATCGAGCAGCAGCGACACCGAGACATCCGGATACGCTTCCAGGAATGCATGCAGCCGCGGCGCGAGCCACGACGAGCCGAAGCCGACCGTGGTCGTGACCTTCAGCTTGCCGGCGGGCTTCTCCTTGCTCTCGGTCAGAAGCGCCTCGGTGATCGCCAGCTTGGCGAACACTTCCCGCACCGTGCGGTTCAGTGACTCGCCCTGCTCGGTCAGGATCAGCCCGCGTGCATGGCGATGGAACAATGGTACCTGCAGCGCTTCCTCAAGCGCCGAGATCTGCCGCGATACGGCTGACTGGCTCAGGCTCAGCGTATCGCCCGCGTGCGTGAAACTTCCGGCCTCCGCAACAGCGTGAAACACTCTCAGCTTGTCCCAGTCCATCACCTGAGCCTCTCCTCGTGGCCGGCTGATCAGCGGCAAAGGCGAATCAGCCGTCCGTCATGTGTGCGCTGCATCGAAGCCTATCCAAAAGCGCATAGGCAATGTGATGGAAATCGGTTCCGGGGCGCAATTTCGGGTTACTCGGCCGCGAGGGAGGGGGCGACCGCCTGCTCCGTCAGGAATCGCTCGGCTTCCAGGGCCGCCATGCAGCCGGTGCCGGCCGCGGTGACAGCCTGGCGGAACACCTTGTCCTGCACGTCCCCGGCGGCGAATACGCCGGGGACCGAAGTCCGGGTGCTGCCCGGCACCGTGCGGATATATCCGTCCGCGTCCATGTCCACCTGGCCGGCGAACACCGCCGTGGTCGGGCTGTGCCCAATGGCGATGAAGACACCGTCCACCGGCAGCACCGATTCGGCACCGGTCACCGTGTCCCTCAGCCGAACGCCCGTCACCACCTCCGGCTTGCCGCTGCCCAGGATCTCCTGGACCGTGCTGTTCCAGATCACCTTGATCTTCGGGTTTGCAAACAGGCGCGCCTGCAGGATCTTTTCGGCGCGGAGCGAGTCGCGGCGATGAATCAACGTCACGGTTTCGGCATGGTGCGTCAGGTAGATGGCTTCCTCGACTGCGGTATTGCCGCCGCCGACCACCGCCACCGCCTTGCCGCGATAGAAGAACCCATCGCAGGTCGCGCAGGCCGAGACGCCGCGCCCCTGCAGCGCCGCTTCCGACTCGAGCCCGAGCCAGCGCGCCTGCGCGCCGGTTGCAATGATGACCGTGGCGGCGAGATAGACATCGCCCGAATCGGAAACGCAGCGGAATGGCGCCCTGCTGAAATCGACGGACGTGATCATGTCCTGGACGATCTTCGTCCCCACGTGCTCCGCCTGCGCCTGCATCTGCTCCATGAGCCAGGGGCCCTGAATGACGTCGGCGAAGCCGGGATAGTTCTCGACATCAGTGGTGATCATCAACTGCCCGCCCGGCTGCAGGCCGGCAACCAGGATCGGCGACAGGTTGGCCCGCGCGGCATAGATCGCCGCCGTGTAGCCGGCCGGGCCGGCGCCGATGATCAGTACTTTTGTGCGATGTGTTGCGCTCATGCCTGAACATATCGGCGCGATCCACCGCGGAGCAAGCGATGGCGCCGCGCGAACACCCGCACACGGTATTTTCCCGCGGCACCGGTCTGTCCGCCCATATATCCATACCATGCGCCGCGTCGTCCCGCTGCTGGCCCTTGCTGCCGCCGTCTTGGTGGCGTACGTGTTTCTGCCCAGTCTCGATTGGGGCACGCTGTCGCGGCATCAGCAGGCGCTGCTGGCATTCGTCGCTGCCCATCCCGTGCCGGCGGCGGCAGCCTATGTCCTGGCCTATATCCTGGTGGCCGCGCTGTCCCTGCCGCAGGCCACTCTGCTGACCGTGGCCGGCGGGCTGCTGTTCGGCACGATGGAAGCCTGCGCCCTGACGCTTGTTGGGGCGACCACCGGAGCCTCCATCCTCCTGGTGATTGTCCGATACGCCCTCGCCGGCCTAGCCGCTCGGCAGCGCGGCCGCATTCCCGGCCCGTTGCGCGATCGCCTGGCACGGGACGGCTTCCTCTATCTGCTGGCGCTGCGCCTTGCGCCGGTCTTTCCGTTCTGGCTGGTCAATCTGGCCGCTGCGGTGGCCGGGCTGCGTCTGCGTGTCTTTGTGCCGGCGACGCTGCTGGGCATCCTGCCCGACAGCCTGATCCTGAGCTCGATCGGCGCCGGCCTCGGTTCCATCCTGGCACGCGGCGAGACGCCAGATCTCTCGATTCTGCTCGCCCCCCGCCTGCTTCTCCCATTGCTTGGCTTGTCCATACTGTCACTGCTGCCCGCGCTGCTGCGCCGGCGCCCGGGTGCGCATGCCTGACTTTGATCTTGCCGTCATTGGCGCCGGGGCGGCCGGCCTGTCCGTCGCCGCCGGCGCCGCGCAACTCGGCGCGCGGGTGGCGCTGATCGAGCGCGACCGCATGGGCGGAGACTGCCTGAACACAGGTTGTGTGCCCAGCAAGGCGCTGCTCGCTGCGGCTCGCGCGGCACGTACCGTGCGGGAGGCCGGCCGCTTCGGCATTGTGGCCTGCGAACCACAAATCGACTGGGATCGCCTGCGTGCCCATGTCCACGGCGTGATCGCGGCGATCGCCCAAGCCGACTCCGAGGAACGCTTCCGCGGCCTGGGCGCCACCGTCCTGCGCGCCGAGGCCCGGTTTCGCGACCCGGACACGCTCCTGGTCGACGGCCGCCGGATCACCGCCCGCCGCTTCGTCATTGCTGCCGGCAGCCGAGCGGCCGTGCCGGCGATCAGCGGGTTGGGAACATATTGGACCAATGAAACGCTCTTTGATCTATCCGAGCGTCCAAACCATCTGCTGATCCTTGGCGGTGGCCCGATCGGGCTGGAGATGGCGGACGCCTTCGCCGGCCTGGGTTGCCGCGTCACCGCCGTCGAAGCCGACCGCATTGGCGCGCGGGAAGATCCAGAGCTTGCCGATGCACTGCGGACCATTCTTGCCGCCCGCCGCGTCGTATTCCGGGAAGGTGTGCAGGTTACTGCCGTCGAACCCGGACCGGTCCTGGTGCTGGCCGGCGGTGAACGTATCGCCGGATCGCATCTGCTGATCGCTGTGGGGCGGACGCCGAATCTCGAAGCGCTCGACCTGCCCGCCGGCGGAGTCGCGTTCGATGCGTCCGGCGTGATCACCGACCGCGGTCTGCGCAGCACGAGCAACCGCCGGGTGTTCGCCGTCGGCGATATCGCCGCGCCCGTCGGGATCGGTCCGCGCGCCTTCACCCATGTCGGGTCGTATCACGCTGGCATCGTGATCCGCCGCGCGCTGTTCCGCCTACCCGCCAGGATCGACTACGCGGCGCTGCCGCGCGTCATCTATACCGATCCGGAACTGGCCCAGGTCGGCATGACCGAGGCCGAAGCCGCCCGCGCCGGCCGCCGGCCGCAGGTGCTGCGCTGGCCGTTCCCGGAGAACGACCGAGCCGTCGCGGAGCGTGACACGGCCGGTCTTGTCAAGCTCGTGGTCAGCGGCAACCGGGTGATCGGGGCCGGGATCCTGGCGCCGAACGCGGGCGAGATGAGTAGCCATTGGGGTCTCGCCATCGCCCGCCGCATCCCGCTGTCCGCCCTGGCCAGCCACATCGTGCCCTATCCGACACGCGCCGAGGCAGGCAAGCGGGCCGCCGGCGAACATTTCGCGCGACGGCTGTTCGCGCCGCGCACACGTATGCTCGTGCGCCTGCTGGCGCGGTTGCCTTAACCACCCCATTCACGCAGTTTCGCGCCATGACCGACGCTGGCTCTTCCTCTTCCGGCCGAACCGCGCTCGCCCTGCAGGGTGGCGGCGCACACGGCGCCTTCACCTGGGGGGTTCTGGACCGGCTGCTCGAGGGCAGGCAGCGGTTCGACCGCATTTGCGGCGTCTCCTCCGGCGCGATCCTCGGCGTGATGCTGGTCCAGGGCCTCGTCCGTGACGGCGCGGAAGGCGCGCGTGCCGAGATGCGCCGCTTCTGGCGACGGGTTTCGCACGTCCACGCCATCAGCCCATTCCAGGCGGCGCCGTTGGAGCGCTGGTTTCTGGGCGGCTGGGACCTGTCGAATTCCATGCTCTGGCAGGGGATGGAGATGGCGATGCGCCTGTTCAGCCCGGCCCAGATGAACCCGTTCAACCACAACCCGCTACGCACCTTGCTGGAGGACCTGGTCGAGCCGCATCTGCTGTGCGACCCGCGCGCGCCTGTGTTGACCGTCGCGGCCACGGATGTCGAGACCGGGGAGGCCGTACTGTTTGGGAATCCAGCGATCGACGTTGACGTGCTGTGCGCGTCGGCCTGTCTGCCGTTCATGTTTCCCGCCGTGCGGATTGGCGATCGTGCCTTCTGGGACGGCGGCTATGCCGGCAATCCGCCGCTTGCGCCCCTGCTGCGGCCGAATTTGCCGGAAGAACTGATCCTGATCCGCGCCCAGCCGGCGCGCCGGCCTGGCGTGCCGACGACCCCGACCGAGATCACCAACCGGCTGAATGAGATTGCCTGCCACAATGTGCTCGCCGCTGAACTGGCGGCACTGCCGGGTTCAGTCAGGCTGCGCAGCTACGACGCGGACGCGGCCCTGCTGCGCTTGCCAATTTCCACCAAGCTGAGCGGAGAGGAGGGTTTGCTGGCCGAATTGTTCGAGGCGGGCCGGCGGGCCATTGTCAACCCGTGAACCCGCCGTCGGCACCCTTTTGGCGCGATCCGCCTGGGTTAACCCATCCGTCGGCACGGATCGCGCCATAGCGTATTGTTCGAACGCGTGATTTCTGGCGGGTCCGCCTCAAGCAAACACGCGCTATGATGCACGCCGACCGTCGGGCAGTGCCGTTTCGGCTGCGCCGGGTGAATCGAATGGCGGCGTGGGGTCGGGCATTCCGGCCTGAGCCTGGGCTTCGGCCTCGATCAGATCGGCTTCCGCGTCCATTTCGTCGGCCAGTTGGAGCAACATTCTCGAAATCCGTACATCATCTCCGTTCTGCGCCATAATCCGAGCCCGGGCGGCGCTCTTTCTGAAATGCAAGGCGTCCAAAGTAACCTCCTGTTCCGGCATCAAAATAGCATCGTATTTGTATCTTGTGTGCTCACGAATTCGCGAGTTCACGGGATCTTTGCCGATGCCACCGTCTGGTTTCTGAAAATTGCGAGAGCTTCGTTAATATCTCGACGTAACAATAAGAGGAATTTGTGCCAATTTTGGGCGCGCACACATAATTGCGTGAAAACGCCCGACACCTGATGTGCCAGGGGAGCGTTGTATCCAACTCAACCATAAGTTGGCTTTGTTCAATGCGGTATAGCGCAACAAAACGTCCGACAAAGATCACCACTCCGAATGCCCTCGTCCAATACACGCGTCGGTACGTATCTGCTGTGGCTGGTCATTGCGGTGTCGCTGCCAATCGTGCTGTTCGCCGGAGGGACAATCTGGCGGGCACAGCAGGCCGATCGGCTCCGGGAGCGGCAGGAACTCGCCGCCATCGCGGCAGATATCGCCGGCCATGCCGACAGCGCCCTGGGTAACCTGCAGGAAAACCTGCTGATCCTCGCCAGATCCCCAAACCTGCGGAACGCGGCGTGGGACACCGCGAAGCCGGACATCGACGCCGCTGCCGCGCAACTGGACGCCACGATCCGCGTCGTTGGCACCGACGGTCGGTCGCTGGTCCCGCCATCTCCCCCCGAGAATGCGGCCGATATCGGAGCCGCATTGCAGGACCCGGTACGCCGGGCCATCGAGGCGGGCGCCCCGGAAGTCACCGATCTGCTGCCCGAGGTGCCGGATGCCGCGCGCTCGGTCGCTGTCATCGTTCCGGGCCGCCTCGGACGGGAAGCGACGCAGGGGGCCTTCGCCCTGGCGGCAATTCCCAGCCGAGCGTGGCTCCAGCGCCTGGTGCAACGGCAGGAGGGTGTGCCGGCTGGGTTGATCACCGCCCTGTTCGACCGCGGCGGCACTCTCGTTGCCCGTTCCCCCGATCCAGCGCGTTCCGTCGGCCATTCCGCTCGGCCGGGCCTCCTGAAGGCAATGCAGGGGGCTGGATCAGGATTTGTCGACACGACAACCCTGGAGGGCGTGCCTGCGGTCGCAGCGTTCCGGCGTGCCGCGGTGGGCGGCTATACGGCTGCAGCGCTGTTGCCGCGCAGCGAGCTGGGCGCGGCCCGCAAGCAGGATCTGATCGCCACGCTTGCCGTGGGCGCCGGCCTGATTGGGGCCGGGCTGCTGGCGGCCGGCTGGCTGTCGCGGCGCCTGGTGCATGCGCTGCACCTTGTCGGCCACGATCCCACCGCCAGCCCGCCCAGCTTCGGTGTCCGCGAACTGGACGACCTTGCCGCTCGGCTGCATGCAATGGCGTGGGAATGGCAGGGTTCCGACACCTCCCTGCGGCAGAGCGAGGCGATGCTGCGCGACCTGGTGCAGATGCTCGACCAGGCCGTCATCATGACGCGGACACTGGACGGCACGATCCGCTTCTGGTCGCAAGGCTGCGTACGGATGTACGGATGGACCCCGCAGGAGGCCATCGGACAGCGCTCACACACCCTGCTGCAGACGCAGTTTCCCCGCTCGTTGACGGAACTGGAGCAGGCGCTGCTGGAACACGGCACGTGGGCCGGTGATCTGGTGCACCGCCGGCGCGATGGCAGCCGGATCGTGGCCGCCGCCGAGATGGTGCTGCGGCGCCGCCAGGACGGAACGCCTGATCTGGTGATGGAGAGCCGGGTCGACGTCACCGCGCTGCGCGAAGCCGAGGACCGGCTGCGCGCGATCAATGAGGATCTGGAGCAGCGCGTCCAGGCCGAGATCGACGCACGCCAGGCCGCGCAGCAGCGGGCCGAGCACAATGACCGGATCCAGGCTCTCGGTCAGCTTGCCGGGGGCATTGCGCACGACTTCAACAACATCCTGCAAGCCATCGCCGGCGGTGCAGCACTGATCGCCCGTCACCCCCGGGACACGGACATGGTGACCCGGTTCATCGGCATCATCAGCGATGCGGCCGCGCGTGGAGCCACGATCACGCGCCGCATCCTGCTGCTGGCCCGCCGAGGCGACCTGAGGGCCGAACCGATCGACACGCCAGCGCTGCTGA
>DASQVN010000670.1:0-2546 GCA_035640755.1 Rhodopila sp. | reverse complement strand
TCCAGACCACCGCCGGCGGCATCAATCTCTGGCGCATGATCGCCGGCATCGGCATCGGCGTGGAACTGGTCACGGTTGATACCTTCATCTCCGAGCTCGTGCCGAAGCGCGCCCGCGGCCGCACCTTCTGCATCCAGCAGGCGATCGGCTTCATTCCCGTCCCCGTTGTCGCCCTGCTCGCCTGGCTGCTGAATCCCGTCGCGTTCCTCGGCCTTTCGGGCTGGCGCTGGGTGGTCATATTCGGTTCGATCGGCGCCATCCTGGTCTGGGTCGTGCGCCTGCGCCTGCCTGAATCGCCCCGCTGGCTCGCGCAGCAGGGCCGGCTGGATGAAGCCGAAGCCGTCCTGCGGCGCATCGAAACCAAGGTCGAGGCCGAATACGGCAAGCCGCTGCCGCCGCCCGAGCCGCCCGCCCTGGAAAGTGCTGTGCCCGGCCGCCTGGCCGAGGCGTTCAGCCCCGAATACCGCGGCCGCACCATCATGCTCTCGGTCGCCAACTTTTGCCAGACGATCGGCTTCTATGGCTTCGCCAACTGGGTGCCGACCCTGCTGATCGCCAAGGGAATCCACGTCTCCCAGACGCTGGAATATTCCTTCATCATCGCCTTCGCCTACCCGATCTTCCCGCTGATCAGCGTGCTGTTCGCCGACCGGATCGAGCGGAAATGGCAGGTTTGCCTGTCCTGCGCCGGAATCGCCATCTGCGGCATCATCTTCGCCCAGCAAACGAGCGCCGCCTCCATCATCATCCTCGGCACCATTCAGACCATGATGAACGCCTGGCTGTCGTTCTCGGCCCATAACTACCAGTCGGAGCTGTTCCCCACCCGCATCCGTGCCCGCGCCGTCGGCTTCGTCTATTCCTGGAGCCGGTTCAGCACCATCTTCACCGGCTTCGTCATTGCCGCCATCCTGCAGAGCTTCGGCGTCACCGGCGTGTTCGTCTTCATCGCCAGCGCCATGGCGGTCGTCGTCGGCGCCATCGGCCTCGCCGGTCCGCGTACCAACCGGCTTGCATTGGAGCAGATCGCGCGTTGACCATACGCGCGATCAGTGCGGATGCTGGCCTCCGGTAGATCAGGGGGACCGTCCATGCCGAGGCCACGGGAACGCCACGCCGACCGTTACGTCGGCGCCATCGACCAGGGCACCACGTCCAGCCGCTTCATCGTCTTCGATCGACGCGGCAACACCATCGCCATGGCCCAGCGCGAGCATCGGCAGATCTACCCACGCCCCGGCTGGGTAGAGCACGATCCGATCGAAATTCGCGACAACACGCTCGCCGTCATTGACGAAGCCCTGCGTGCCGCCGGCCTCTCGCCCGGCAAGCTGGCTGCTGTCGGCATCACCAACCAGCGCGAGACGACCCTGCTGTGGGACCGCGGCACCGCCCAGCCAATCCACAATGCCCTGGTCTGGCAGGACACCCGCACGGATGATCTGGTCGCGTCCTTCGCGCGCGACGGCGGCCAGGATCGCTTTCGCGCCGCAACCGGCCTGCCGCTGGCCAGCTATTTTTCCGCCCTCAAGCTTCGCTGGCTGCTCGATCATATCGATGGCGCCACCGCCCGTGCCGCATCCGGCGACCTCGCCTTCGGAACGATCGATACGTGGCTGCTCTGGCACCTGACTGGCCAGCACATCACCGATGTGACGAACGCCAGCCGCACGCAGCTCATGAACCTGCGCACGTTGGACTGGGACGACGCGCTGCTCTCCGCCTTCGGCATTCCCCGCGCCGTGCTGCCGCGGATCGTCCCCTCATCCGCCGTATACGCCGAGGCGCGCCGCCCCCTCGCCGGGGTGCCCGTCGCCGGCATCCTGGGTGACCAGCAGGCCGCGCTGATGGGCCAGGCCTGCTTCGAGCCTGGCGAGGCCAAGAACACCTATGGCACCGGCTGCTTCGTCCTGATGAACACCGGCGCCACGCCGATGGAGTCCAGCCACGGCCTGATCACCACCGTCGCCGCAAAACTCGGCGACGCGCCCGCCACGTATGCGCTCGAGGGGTCGATCGCGGTCACCGGCGCCCTCGTGCAGTGGCTGCGCGACAACCTTGGACTGATACGTACAAGTGACGAGATCGAGGCGTTGGCGAAATCAGTCCCCGACAACGGCGACGTGTATTTCGTCCCGGCCTTCTCCGGCCTCTACGCTCCGCACTGGCGGGCCGACGCTCGCGGCATCATCGCCGGCCTGACGCGCTTCGCCGGGGCAGGGCACCTGGCCCGCGCGGCGCTGGAGGCGACCGCCTATCAGACCATGGATGTCGTGCTTGCGATGGAGCAGGACTGTGGCATCCGCACTCAGGCGCTGCGCGTCGATGGCGGCATGGTGCGCAACCGCACCCTGATGCAGTTCCAGGCCGACATGCTGGACGCGCCTGTGGTGCGCCCCTCCTGCGTCGAAACGACCGCTCTGGGCGCCGCCTACGCTGCCGGCCTCGCCGTCGGCTACTGGTCCGGCCTCAATGACCTGCGCGCCAATTGGGCCGAGGCGGAACGATGGACCCCCGCCATGGGCCGCAGCCAGCGCTGCAGGCTC
>DASQVN010000669.1:0-9053 GCA_035640755.1 Rhodopila sp. | reverse complement strand
GCAACGCGACGGAGGCCGCAGAGCTGAACTGTCCGAATAGCCTGCGCGGGAGCGCCATGCTCGTGCCGGCCGGTGTCGTGATGGTGGTGGGATGCGCTCTCTGCGTTCTCTGTTACTCTGCGGACTCTGCGTTGAATCAGGGTGATTGCCGCGTGGCGCGGCGCGGTTTCCGGAGGCGCACTGGCGGGGCGAGCCGTCACATGCATCAGGATCAGGCGTAAGCAGAGCAAGAGCCTGTTCCGCGCGCTGTGCCTTCTCTGTCCTGACCGGACGCTGAGGTGGTCATCTGCGCTTCCACCCTGCTGCGGGAGCTGTAGTCGTCGGCGGTTGTTGGGGCGGTTCGTTGCGGCACCACCTGGGGGTGGATGGCCGGGTCGAGCCCGGCCATGACGGATACGCAACGCTGGCGGCTGGCCCCGCCATGACGGATACGCAACGCCGGCGGCAGGGTCGGCCGTGACGATGAGGTGGCTCGGCTGTGACAGTAAGGTCGGGGCGTGCGGCGCATCGCCTGCCGGCTGAAAACTTTTGTTACAAGGTTCACCAGATTTGGATTTCGTAAGGCGTGACCTGCACCGGCTTGTGAGGTTGCGCTAAGCTGCCATGCGCCATCTACCCATTGGCTTAACCTTTCGTTTGAGCGCGTGATCCGCGTTTTCCGACGTGTCCGGCTCAAACGATGACGCGCTCAGGGGAGACGTGCCATGGCGGACGGATCAGTCACACGGCGTGAGGTGATCTATGGTGCGGCCGGCGGGGCGGTGCTGTCGCACACGGCGCTTGCCGCGGACCGCCCGGTACCGGCGAGCGAGAAACCGGCGAGTGAGAAAGGGGGCGCGGCCAGCCCCGGGCTGGTGCGGGTCGATCTGCATGTCAACGGCAAGCTGGTGACGATGATGGTCGATCCGCGCGCCTCGCTGCTGGATGCGCTGCGGGAGACGGCGGGGCTGACGGGAACGAAGAAGGGCTGCGACCGGGGTGCGTGCGGGGCGTGCACCGTGCATGTCGACGGGCGGCGGATCATTTCGTGCCTGACGCTGGCGCAGCGTTTCCAGGGACGGCATGTGACGACGATCGAGGGCCTCGCGCAGGGCGACAAGCTGCACCCGGTGCAGGCTGCATTCATCCAGCATGACGCGCTGCAATGCGGCTACTGCACGCCGGGCCAGATCATGTCGGCGGTGGCGCTGATCAAGGAAGGCCATGCCGGCAGCGACGCCGAGATCAAGGAGTGGATGAACGGCAATATCTGCCGCTGCGGCGCCTATCCCAACATCGTCGCCGCGGTGCGGCAGGCACGTGGGGAGGCCTGAGCGATGCAGGCACTGACACTGACGCGGCCCACGGCGATGCGCGATGCCGTAGCGGCCGCTTCGCATCCTGAGGCCGCCTATATCGCCGGCGGAACGGATCTGCTGCAGCTTGCCAAGGACAATGTCGCGACGCCGTCGCGGCTGGTCGATCTGGAGGGATTGAACCGGTCTGCCATCCATGCCTCGGCCAACGGGCTGCGGCTCGAGCACCTGGCGCGGATGAGCGACGTGGCCGCCCATCCGGAGGTCGTGAGGCGCTGGCCGGTGCTGTCGCAGGCGCTGTTGGCCTCGGCCTCGCCGCAGGTGCGCAACATGGGCACGATGGGCGGCAACCTGCTGCAGCGAACGCGCTGCGGCTATTTCCGCGACACCGCGTTCGCCTGCAACAAGCGGATGCCGGGCTCGGGGTGCTCGGCGATCCGGGGCGAAAACCGGAACCTGGCGATCCTCGGCGTCAGCGAGCACTGCATTGCCTCGCACCCCTCCGACATGGCGGTAGCGCTGGCGGCGCTGGATGCGGAGCTGGAGCTGGTCGGACAGAACGGGGTGCGGCGGGTGGCGCTGCGGGACTTCCACCGCGAGCCGGGGGATACGCCGCATATCGAGACGGTGCTGGAGCCGGGTGAGTTGATCTCGGCCATCGAGGTGCCGGCCTCCGCGGCGGCGCAGCGCTCGGCCTATGTCAAGGTGCGCGACCGGGCGAGCTTCGAATGGGCGGTGGTGTCGGCGGCGGTGGCGATGGAGGTCGCTGACGGCACGATCCGCGATGTGCGGGTGGCCGCGGGGGGCGTGGGCACGAAGCCCTGGCGGCTGCCGGAGGTGGAGGCGGCGCTGACCGGCAAGGCGGCTGACGCCGGCACGCTGAAGGCGGCGGCGGAGCAGGCCGGCGCCGGGGCGAAGCCGGCCTCGCGGAATGGGTTCAAGGTGGTGCTGCTGAAGCGGACCGTGCTGCGCGCCCTGCAGACCGTTGCGGTTTAGGGAGGTACCCTCATGATCGGCAAACCCATTGACCGCATCGACAGCCGGCTGAAGGTCACCGGGGCGGCGAAATATGCCGCCGAGTTCCACCTGCCCAATGTGGTACACGCGGTGCTGGTGCAGAGTACGATCCCGGCCGGCACGATCAAGGAATTCCGGATCGAGGAGGCGCAGGGCATGCCCGGCGTTCTGGCGATCATCACGCCGCAGGATGCCGGGCGGCTGGCTTCCCCCAGCAACGTGCCGCAGGCCGTGCATGGGCCGCTGCTGCAGGACATGGATATCGTATACAACGGCCAGCACGTGGCCGTGGTGGTGGCGGAGCGGCTGGAGCAGGCCTGGGCTGCGGCGGCGCGCGTGCGCGTCGTCTATGCCAGCGGGGAGGCCGCGACCTCGATGGATGCGATGCTGGGGCAGGCGTATCCGCCGAAACACTTTCGGAATGGCCAGCGGCCGCCGGACTCCCTGCGGGGGGACCCGGATGCGGCGTTCGGCAGCGGGGCGGTGAAGCTGGAACAGACCTATCGCACGCCTGTCGAGCACCATAACCCGATGGAGCCGCACGCAACAGTCGCGGCCTGGGATGGCGACCAGTTGACGGTGTGGACAGCGACGCAGGGCATCAGCGGGGCGCAGGCGACGCTGGCGGGGCAGTTCGGGCTGGACAAGGAGAAGGTGCGGGTGATCTGCCCCTATGTCGGGGCGGGCTTCGGCTGCAAGGGCAATACCTGGCCGCCGGCGACCCTGGCGGCACTGGCGGCGCGCAAGGTGCAGCGGCCGGTGAAACTGGTGCTGAGCCGAGCGCAGATGTACTTTTCGAACGGGTATCGGCCGGAGACGATCCAGAAGATCAGGATGGCGGCCGACGCGAACGGCAGCCTTGTCACCATGCGGCATGACGGGTTCAGCATGATGTCGCAGCCCTCTCTCGGTGAGTTCAGCGAACCGGTCGGGCTGGCGACCGAGATGCTGTACGCGTGCCCAAACGTTGCCGTAACGCACCGTCTGGTCGGGCTCAACATGCCGCTGCCGACTTATATGCGCGCGCCGGGCGAGGCGTCGGGCGTGTATGCGCTGGAATCCGCGATCGACGAGGTGGCGGCGGCGCTGAAGATGGACCCGATCGAGTTCCGGCTGCGCAACTACGCCGAGGTTGATCCGCACGAGAACAAGCCGTTCGCCAGCAAGGCGCTGCGGCAATGCTATGAGCAAGGGGCGGCGGCGTTCGGCTGGTCGCGGCGATCGGCGGACCCGCGGTCGATGCGAGATGGAAACATGCTGGTCGGCTGGGGGATGGCGACGAGCACCTATCCGACCCGTGTGCAGGCGGCGGGCGTGAAGGTGCGCATGGATCGCAACGGCAACGTGGTGGTGCAGAGCGGAACCCAGGACCTTGGCACGGGCACCTATACCGTGATGACGCAGGTCGCCTCGGAGACGCTGGGCGTGCCGCTGCACAGGATCAGGTTCGAGCTTGGCGATTCACGGCTGCCCCCTGCCCCGGTCTCGGGCGGCTCGACGACCGCGGCGAGCGTGGGGTCGGCGGTGCAGGCGGCGTGCCTGAAGCTGATCGAGGAGATCAAGGGGCTTGCGGCGGCGCGCGGCGGGACAGTGAGCGGGCCGAGCGGCGGCATCCCAATCGCGGCGCTGCTGGAGCGGGAGGGGAAAGGCTTTGTCGAGGCCGAGGTGCGCACGGCGCCGGGCGAGGCGCAGCAGCATTACTCGATGCATGCGTTCGGGGCGCAGTTCGCCGAGGTGCGGGTTGATCCGGACCTGGGGGAAATCCGCGTCAGCCGGTACGTGGGGGCGTTCGACGGCGGCACCATCCTGAACGCCAAGACGGCGCGGAGCCAGTTGATCGGCGGGATCACCTACGGGATCGGCATGGCGCTGCTGGAGGAAACGCTGATCGACGGCGAGACCGGGCGCGTGGTGAACCCGAACGTCGCGGAGTACCTGATGCCGGTGAACCCGGACATTCCGGACATCCAGATCATCATGGTGGAGAATGACGAGAGGACCTCCAACCCGCTGGGGGTGAAGGGGATTGGCGAGTTGCCAATGGTCGGTGTGGCGGCGGCGGTGGCGAACGCGGTGTATCACGCGACGGGGGTACGGGTGCGGAAGGTGCCGATCCGGATCGAGGATGTATTGGCCTGAGCAGTGGGCGGGGAAGGACGGCCGCTGTGCGTCCCGCCGTCACCGTCCGTGCCGCAACGGTTGGCGGCACCGGCGGGGAGTAGATGGCCGGGTCGAGCCCGGCCATGACGCATCTTCCGTGGTCGTTGCGACCGTCTTCCGGAGGGTTACGACCGTCTCCGGGACCGTCTTCTGGGGTGGTTGCGACTGCCGAATTACGACGCCTGGGGGGAAGCCGCGAGCAGTTGTTCGATCGGGTCCCAGACGAAGGCGGTCTGGGGCACATTCCGGCCGGCGAACTGGATGAACTGTTCGGCGACGGGGCGGCCGCCGAGGCGCTGGTAGAACCAGCGGCTCGGGTTGTCGCGCAGCACCCAGACGAAGGCGGACTTGCAGCCGATGTCGACCAGGTGGCCGGCGGCGGCGCGCATCAGGCGGCGGCCGACGCCGCGGTCGCGCCAGTCATCGAGGACATAGAGCGTCTCGACCTCGCCTTCCGCGAGGCGTTTGCCGCCAATCTCCGCCCGGCGGGCGCGGCTGGCGGTGGTGAAGCCGATGATGCGCGGGCCGCTGCCGGGGGGCACGTCGGTGCCCGAGGCGGTGGCGACCATCACGCCGGTACCGCCGCGGATGGCGGCGTCGTAGTAGGCCGCCTGCCGCGAGACGGACAGGCGGGCGAGGTAGGCGTCAGGGAGGATGCCGGGATAGGCGCTGCGCCAGGCGGCGACATGCACCGCGCCGATGGCGATCGCATCGGCGACACGGGCCTTGCGGATCGAGATCATGCCACCCTCTCCAGCACGGCGGTGAAGAAGCCATCGGTGCCGTTCCGCGCCGGGGTCAACGCCAGGTAATCGCCGGCGCCAGGTGGCGGCGTCTCCAGTGGCCAGGCCTGCGCCAGTGGCACGATGGCAAAGTCGGGATGGCGGTGCAGGAAGGCAGTCACCTGTGCCTCATTCTCCTCTGACAATAGCGAGCAGGTAGCGTACACCAGACGGCCGTGCTTGCGAACCAAACTCTGCGCGGTGTCCAGTATGCTCGCCTGCTTGGGAAGCAGTTTGGCCAAATCCGCCTCGATTAACCGCTGACGGGTCTCCGGGTTGCGACGCCATGTGCCGCTGCCCGTGCAAGGCGCATCGACCAGGACCCGGTCGAACGATTCCACGCGGCGTTTCGCCCATTTGTCGCCTGGCGCGACCAGGTGACGCTCCACATTGTGCACGCCGGCCCGGTGCAGGCGGCGCACGGCGTTGTCGAGCCGCGGGGCGGAGATGTCACAGGCGATGATCTGGCCGCGGTTCTGCATCATCGCGGCGAGCGCGAGGGTCTTCCCCCCTGCCCCGGCGCACCAGTCCACCACGCGCATGCCGGGTTCGACGCCGGTCATCAGCGCGATGAGTTGGCTGCCTTCATCCTGGATCTCCACCAGGCCGGACTGGAAGGTCGGGCCGGCGGTGATCGGGCGGCGGCCGTGGACGCGCAGGCCCCAGGGGGAGAGCGGGGTTGGATCGGCCTCCCAGCCCTCGGCGGCAAGGGCTGCGCGGGCCTCGTCCCGGCTGGTCTTCAGGGTGTTGACGCGCAGGTCGAGGGGTGCGGGGCGGGTAAGCGCCAGCATCTCGGCTTCGAGCCGGTCGCCGAAGCGGGCGGCGAGGCGCGGCAGCAGCCAGTCCGGGATTTCGTAGCGTACCGCCTGGGGCATGGCGGGGTGGTCGAGCGTGTGGCCCTCGAGGCGGGCGGCGATCGCTGCTTCGTTGCCGTCGAGCGGCGCGGGGGCGAACCGGCCGCCGGAGAAGGCGCGGGTGAGGGCCGGGAGGGACCAGCCTTCGAGCATCAGGGAGGCGACGAGCAACAGGCGCGACGTGGGGGGTGCGTCGCCGAGCCACCAGCCGAGGCGGCGGCGGGCGCGGAGGATGGCCCAGACGCGGTCGGCGACGGCGCGGCGGTCGCCCGAGCCGATGTAGCGGCGGGTACGGAAGAAGTCGCTGGCGACGGCATCGGCGGCGCGGTGCGGCGCGGCCTCGATCTGCTGCAGCAGATCGATCGCCGCGGCCAGGCGGGCGGCGGGAGTCAATCGGGCGTGTCGGCCGATGCCGACGGAAGGGGCGAGATCACGGTTGGCGGTCTGAGTCTGGTTCTGCGTTGCATTGGCGGCGCGGATGAGCGGCACGGGATACACCGGTTCGGCGCCGGATTCCACGTGACCCGGCGATCATGGGGTGAGCCGGCGATCACGGGCTGTCGATCGCGCGGCGGAGCCGATTGCAAACGCCCGCGAAACGTGGCACAGATTTCCGTATAGGGAAACCATACAACGAATAGGTCACCAACGCCTAAGTCACCAATACTGGCGAATATAACGGCTGTTGAACGACAGGAAACGAACTGGATGGAATGGAGACGTCGCCGCGGTTTTTTCCGCACCACTCTTTTCGCCACAGTAGCGGCCGGCTGTCTGGCTGGCGCAGATGCCGCCCACGCCGCGGGATTCATGCTGCGCGAGGGCAGTGCCGATTGGATGGGCAATGCCTTCGCCGGCGATACGGCGAAGGCATATGATGCCTCGACCGCCTGGACCAATCCGGCCGGCATGGTGCGGCTCGATCAGAACGAGTTCGATGCGTCGCTGAACGGGATTTTCCCCTCGGTCAACTTTTCCGGGGCCAATTTCGTTGGCGCCGGAACCGCCACGCGCGGCAGCACGGGGGGCAACCTGACCCAGTCGGCGGCGACGGCCGGGCTGTTCGGCGTCTGGAGCGTGACGCCCGATTTCAAGCTTGGCTTTGCCGGCACTGCGCCGTTCGGCCAGCGGGTGGCCAACCCAGGTGATTTCGTCGGACGGTATCAGAGCCTGGTGTCGTCGCTCACGGACGAGCAGTTCACCATCTCGGCTGCGTATCGGATCAACGATCAGTTCTCGATCGGTGCCGGCCCGGTGCTCGATTTCTTCAGTGCTCGGCTGACCCAGGCGATCAACACGGGGCCGACGTCGGCACTGACCGGGGATCCGGTGGCGGACCTGAACGGCAGCGACGTGGCGGTGGGCTACAATCTGGGCGTGCTGTACCAGGCGACCCCCGCGCTGCGGTTCGGGTTGGACTACCGCAGCCGCATCGAACACGACATCAACGGCACGCAATCGATCTATGTGCCGCCGCTGATCGGGGCGCTGAACCCGCTGGCGGCGGCACAGCTCAATTTCCTGACGACCGGGGCGGCGACGAAGATCACGCTGCCGGATGTGGTGTCGGTCGGCGCGTATTGGCAGATGACACCACAGCTGGCGCTGATGACGGATATCAGCTGGACCGACTGGTCGCTGCTGAAGGACGTGACCATCGTGCCGGCGAAGCCTGGCGTGCCGGGGACGGTGATCCCGGAGAACTGGCGGAACACCGTCACTCTATCGGTGGGTGCGAACTACCGGCTGACGCCGCAACTGATGCTGCAGGGCGGGTTCAGCTTCGACCAGAGCCCGGTGACGGACAGCAACCGCACGTCACGCATTCCTGACAGCAACCGCTATGACATCGGGGTGGGCGCGCAGTATGATATCCTGCCCAACATGACGCTGCAGGTGGCGTATCTGCACGCATTCTTCGACTCGGCACCGGTGCGGACGCAGGCCTCGGCGACCTCGGGCGTGCTGGTGGGCACGTACAGTAACTCGGCGGATACCGCGAGCCTCGGCATCCGGTATCGTTTCTGATGACACGATTTGCTTTGCCGCCTGATTTAGACCTCCGGCGATTCCGCCTCCGGTCATCACGCTCTGGGGGACGACGCGATGGATGCTCTTTCCCATGCCCCGCTGGAGGCGCTGGCCGTGCCGGAGTTGCTGGACCGCGCGGTGGCGCGGTTCGCGGAGCGCCCGGCGATGGCGTTCGAGGGGCGGCGCTGGAGCTACGCGCAGCTTGGCACGCTGGTAGACCGGGCCGCGGCGGGGCTGCAGCGGCTGGGGGTGGCGAAGGGTGATCGGGTCGGGTTGTGCCTGCCGAACACGCCGTATTACATCGTCTTCTACTACGCGGCACTGCAGGCCGGCGCGGTGGTGGTCAACTACAATCCCCTCTACGTTGCGCGGGAACTGCACGCACAGGTGACGGACTCGGAGACCACCACCATGGTGGTGCCCGATCTGGCGGCGATCTATCCGAAGGTTGCGGGCCTGCTCGGGCAGACATGCCTGCAGCGGCTGGTCGTCTGCCCGTTCGCCGGGGCGCTGCCGGCCGTGAAGGGGGCCGCGTTCCGGCTGCTGAAGCGGGCGATGGTCGCGCGTCCCGACTATGGTCCGGCGGTGGTCCCGTGGCGCGAGGTGATTGCGCCCGCCGGCTCGGCCAGGGTGGCGATCGATCCGCAGGATCTGGCCGTGCTGCAGTACACGGGGGGCACCACGGGCGTGCCGAAGGGGGCGATGCTGTCGCACGCCAACCTGACGGTGAACGCGCAGCAGGTGATCCACCACATGCCGAGCATGCGGGAGGGCGAGGAGCGGCTGATGGGCGTGCTGCCGTTCTTTCACGTGTTCGCCATGACCTCGGTGCTGAACTGCGGCGTGCTGATGGGCGGGGAGATCATCCTGCACCCGCGGTTCGAGATCGGCGCGGTGATGAAATCGCTGGTGCG
>DASQVN010000668.1:0-11732 GCA_035640755.1 Rhodopila sp. | reverse complement strand
GCCAGGCGAGCGACGTTCCACTGTGCGATGCGGGGCTGGTTGCCGTAGGCGTAGCGGCCGGCATGGTCGATTGAGCTGAACACCGCGCCCGGATCATATGCATCGAGGAAGGCGCACGGTCCGTAGTCGATCGTCTCGCCGGCGATCGAGCAGTTGTCGGTGTTCATCACCCCGTGGATGAAGCCGACCAACAGCCAGCGGGCCACCAGATCGGCCTGACGTTCGGCCACTGCCGTCAGCAACGACGCATAGGGATTCTCGGCGCCGGCTATCTCCGGGTAGTGCCGCTGGGTGGCGTAGTCCGCGAGAAGATGAACCGAGGCGGTGTCGTGCCGCGCGGCGAAATACTGGAATGTGCCCACTCGGATATGGCTCGCGGCGACGCGCGTCAGCACGGCGCCGGGCAGGAAGGTGTCCCGCACCACCCGCTCCCCGGTTGTTACCGCGGCCAGCGAGCGGGTGGTCGGAATGCCCAGCGCGGCCATTGCCTCGCTGACGATATACTCCCGTAGCACTGGCCCGAGAGCGGCGCGGCCGTCGCCGGCGCGGGAGAACCGGGTCTGGCCGGAGCCCTTCAACTGAATGTCGCGGCGCTGCCCGTCACGGCCGACGACCTCACCCAGCAGGATCGCCCGCCCGTCGCCGAGCTGGGGCACGAAGTGGCCGAACTGATGGCCGGCATAGGCCAGGGCGGCGGGTTCGGCGCCCTCGGGCACCTTGTTGCCCGACAGGATGTCGGCATCGAGGGCGTCGGGGTCGATCCCCAGCTCCCGCGCCAGGGGGGCGTTCAGTTTCACCAGCCTGGGTGCGGAGACCGGGGTCGGGTCCAGCCGCTGATAGAACTGCGCCGGCAAACGGACATAGGTGTTGTCGAACGGGATCATCTGGGTCATGGCCTGGATGTCGCAATCGACGTACTGGAAACAAGGGGCACTGGAAACAAGGGCGGCTGCGCCGTCAATCGTGCGGGAAACCGCGCCGAGCCGCCGCCGTTCGACCGGGATATCCTGGCGGAGTTTGCGCTATGTCCGAGAGTTTGACGACAGCCGATCGCCGCAGCGTGTTGAGGTGGAGCGGCATGCTTGCCGGCGCTGCCGGCCTGGGTCTCGGCAGTGCCCAGGCACAGCAACCTACGACGCCACCCGCGCGCCCGGCGCCCATGGGCAACACCGAGACGGGCGGGCTGCGCAAGGGCATGTTCAGCTACATGCTTGCACATGAACAATTCCAGGTGCCCGAGCTGGTGCGTGTGGGGGCCCGTGCTTCCCACGCCGGGTTCGACATGTTGTGCAGCAGCGACCATCTGCAGCCCTGGCAGGCGAACGAAGGGCACGCCGGCGAGGCGTGGGTCACAATGGCGGCCACCGGCGCGCAGTCGCGAAGCTGGATGGGCACCACCGTGACCTGCCCTACGCTGCGCTACAATCCTGCCGTCGTGGCCGAGGCATTCGCCTCGCTCAGCCTGCTCTATCCCGGCCGCATCTTCCTGGGCGTCGGCTCGGGTGAGGCATTGAACGAGCAGGCAGCCACCGGGGTGTGGCCGAAATGGCAGGAGCGATGGGATCGGCTGATCGAGGCCATCGCTATCATCCGCGAGCTCTGGTCCGGCAAGGAGGTCGCCTTCAAGGGCAAGTACTACACCGTCAACGCTCGGCTGTACGACCCGCCGGCCAAGCCGATCCCGTTGCTGACGGCGGCGAATGGGCAGAAGTCGATGCGGCTGGCCGGCGTTCACGGCGACGGGCTGGTGACCGACCCGGAGAGCTGGCGGAAGTGGAAGCCGCATTGGGAGGACGGCGCCCGCTCTGCCGGCAAGAACCCGGCCGACATGCCGGTGCTGCTTGAGCAGTATGTCGTCGTCGGTGACGAGGCCGCGGCGCAGAAGCCGGCCGAGCTGTGGCGTTTCGGCCCGAAGGCATGGAAGGGGCTGTATGACGTGATGAGCCCGGTGGAGATCCAGCAGAAGGCCGAGGCCGGAACTCCGATGCCGGAGGTGCTGAAATCGTGGCTCGTCAGCAATGATCCGCAGGCGCATATAAAGAAGATGCGCGAGCTGTTCGACAGCGGCGCGACCATCATCAACGTTCATGCGCCGCAAGCCGACCAGGAAAAGGTGCTGGATTTCTATGCCAGGGAGGTGCTGCCGAGGTTCCGTCGTCACGCGTGAGTTTTCCATCACGCGTGACGTTTTCCGGGGCCAGTGTGAGGGCTGCGCGGCCCATTGTCATGGTCCTCCATGTTCCGGGGGCCTCCATGCTCTGGCGGATAGCGGCACGGACGATGCGTGAGTGGCCGCCGCAAGGGCAGTCGTGAGGGATGCACGTTGTTCCCAGCCAGCCACCGTTACTCTCGGTAACAACTATGCTGCACCGCAGCACTTGCTGCACCTGCGTGGCGCGCCCAGCTTAGCGCGAATGGAACTCGTCAAGTACGCGCTGAAGTTCCGCCTCACGTTCTACGTGCTGGCGATCGTCATCCTGCTGACCGGGATCGGCGGCTATATCGTCATGCCGAAGGATGTGCTGCCGGTGGTGGACATTCCGGTCGTGACAATTGTCTGGACCTTTACCGGCCTCGATACCCCGGAGATGGAGAAGCGCGTCACCACCTATACCGAGTTCGCGCTGAGCAACAACGTGAATGGCATCCGGACGATGGAGAGCACGACGCTGCAGGGCGTCACCATCACGCGGATCTACTTCCAGCCGGATGTCAGCATCGACCTGGCGCTGACCCAGGTCACCGCCTCGACCAACTCGATCCGTGCCGTTCTGCCGCCGGGCATCCAGCCGCCGGTGGTGATGCGGTTTTCCGCTTCCAGCGTGCCGGTGATCCAGTTGGCGATGAGCTCCGACAAGGAGCCTGAGCGTCAACTCTATGACTACGGCCAGTACCGCATCCGCCAGACGCTGACGACCGTTCCCGGGTCCACCCTGCCCTCTCCGTACGGCGGGCAGCCGCGGCAGATCATGGTCGATCTCGACCTGCACGCGCTGCAGGGTTTCGGACTGACGCCGTCCGATGTCACCAACGCGATGACGGCGCAGAACGTCACGGTACCCTCGGGTCTCGCGAAGTTCGGCAACGAGCAATACGTGATGCGGCTGAACGCGACGCCGGAGGCGATTGCCACCCTGAACGCGATCCCCATCAAGGTGGTCAACGGCTCGCCCATCCTGATGCGCGACGTCGCCTATGTGCGTGACGGCGGCCCGCCGCAGCAGAACATCGTGCGGCAGGACGGGCGGCGCGGCGTGCTGCTGACGGTACTGAAGAACGGCAATGCCTCGACGCTGTCGGTCGTGAACACGGTGAAGTCGCTGCTGCCCGGCATCCGCGCTGCGGCGCCCAAGGACATGAAGATCACGCCACTGTTCGACCAGTCGGTGTTCGTTTCCGGTGCGATCAGCGACGTGCTGCGGGAGGCTGCGATCGCCGCCGGCCTGACCGGGCTGATGATCCTGCTGTTCCTCGGCTCCTGGCGCTCGACGCTGATCGTTCTGGTCTCGATCCCGCTGTCGATCCTGACCTCGATCGCCGTCCTCGCGGTGCTGGGGCAGACGGTGAACATCATGACGCTGGGCGGGCTGGCGCTGGCGGTCGGCATCCTGGTCGATGACGCGACCGTGGCCATCGAGAATACCTACCGGCTGATGGAGGAAGGCGAGGAATTCCGCCAGGCGGTAGTCAAGGGCGCCGCGGGGATTGCCAAGCCGGCGCTGATTTCCACCTTGTCGATCTGTTGCGCGTTCATTTCGGTGATGTTCCTGAGCGACGCGCCGAAGTACATCTTCACGCCGCAGGCCATGGCGGTGGTGTTCGCGATGCTGGCCTCCTACCTACTGTCGCGGACGCTGGTGCCTATCCTGACCGACGTGCTGGTGAAGACGGAGCATGAGCGGCGCCACGCCCACACGGACGACCGCGAGCCTGGCTTCTTCGGCCGCATCCACCGTGGGTTTGAACGCGGCTTCGCGAACTTCCACCGCGCCTATATCGGCCTGCTGCATGTTGTCATCCGCCGCCGCTGGCTGACGCTGGGTACCGCCGGCGCCATCGTTGCCACCGCCGCGGTGCTGTTCAACTTCATCGGCACCGACTACTTCCCGCCGATCGACGCCGGCCAGATGACGCTGCATGTGCGCGCCCCGCCCGGCACCCGCATCGAGGTGGCGGAAAAACTGTTCCAGCAGGTCGAAGACACGGTCCGCCAGGTTGTGCCCAAGAAGGAACTGGGCAGCATCATCGACAACATCGGGCTGCCGGCATCGAACTACAACTTCGCCTTCGGCAACGGCACCTTCGTCGCGTACTACGACGGGCAGATCCTGATCACGCTTGCCCCCAGCCACGGCTCGACCTTCCAGTACCAGAAGCGCCTGCGGACGGAACTGCACCGGCGGTTCCCGAATGCGATCTTCTATTTCGAGCCCGCCGACATGATCACCCAGATCCTGGATTTCGGCGTGCCGGCGCAGATCGACGTGCAGGTCAGCGGCCGGCACGCGGGCCAGGACCTGAAGGTGGCGCAGGACATCGTGAACCGGCTGCGCAAGGTGCGCGGCGCGGTCGATGTGCACCTGCAACAGATCGTCAACGCGCCCGAGTTCTTCGTCAAGGTCGATCGCGAACGCGCCTCGGAGCTTGGGCTGAATGAGCAGCAGATCGCGGCGAACCTGAACGTTTCGCTGAGCGGCAGCTTCCAGGTCAGCCCGAACTTCTGGACCGACCCGAACACCGGCATCCCGTATCAGGTCTGGGTGCAGACACCGGAATACCGCAACGACAACCTGCCGGCGATCACCAATACGCCGCTGCTGGTCTCGACCGGCGCAGCCGGCCGGCCCAGCCCGCTGCAGCTGCTGTCGAACGTCGCGACGTTCCAACGCGGGGCGGAGCAGACGGTGTCGAACCACGTCAACACGCAGCCGACCTATGATGTGTATGCGGCGGCGCAGGATCGGGACCTGGGCGGGCTGGAGGCGGAGCTCAACCGCATCGCCGCGGATGAGCAGAAGCAGTTGCAGGCGCCGGACCGGATTTCGGTGCGCGGGCAGATCCAGAGCAAGGACCAGGCGTTCTTCCATATCGGCATCGGCCTGGCGGTTGCGCTGGCTGCGGTCTATCTGCTGATGGCGTTGAACTACCAGACCTGGGGCGATCCGTTCGTCGTCCTGGCCGCGCTGCCGCTGGCGTTCTGCGGTATCATCTTCAGCTTGTTCATTACGCAGACGACGTTCTCGATCCCATCTTTGATGGGCGCGATCATGAGCGTGGGCGTTGCCTCGGCCAATTCCATCCTGCTGGTCACGTTCGCACGGGAGCATCGGGAGCAGACCGGCTGCAGCGCCGAGGAAGCGGCGATTGCCGCCGGCGAGACCCGGCTGCGTCCGGTACTGATGACCGCGGGCGCGATGTTCGTGGGCCTGCTGCCAATGGCGATCGGCATCGGCCAAGGCAGTGAGCAGAACGCCACGCTGGCGCGGGCCGTGCTTGGGGGAATCGCAGTGGGCACCTGCTCCACCCTGCTGTTCGTTCCGTTCCTGTATTCGCTGCTGCGACGCGGCGAGGTGAAACCGCTGGAGGACTATGTATGACCGAAACCGCGAAGGTGCCGCCCCCGCCCCGCAAGCGCGTCGTGATCGGTATCGGCGTGGCGGTTGCGGCACTGCTGGGCTTCGGGTGCTACCAGCATTGGCAGACCTATGCCGAGGCACGGGAAACGCAGCAGCAGGAGGAGACATTCGTTCCGCAGGTGCGCAGCGCCACGGCGCAGCGGATCGATTCACCGGTCGAGCTGACCCTGCCGGGCCAGACCGTTGCCTTCGACACCGCCAGCCTGTTTCCGCGTGCCACGGGCTATGTCGCCGAGCGACGCGTGGATATCGGCAGCCGGGTGAAGAAGGGGGAGCTGCTGCTGCGCATCGCGGCGCCCGACCTTGACCAGCAGCTGGCGCAGGCCGAGGCACAGCTTGGCCAGAACCAGGCCGCCGTGCTGCAGGCGCAGGCGCAGGTGCGCTCTGCCGTTGCGAACACCAGGCTGGCGAGCATCACGAAGTTCCGCGAGACCACGCTGGCCGGCCAGGGCTGGGAAACCAAGCAGAATGCCGACAACGCCTCGGCGAACTACGAGGTGCAGACAGCCGGAATCGCCAATGCCCAGGCCGGTGTCGCGGTGGCGGAGGCGAACCTGAAGGCGCAGCAGGCGACGGTCGACCGCCTGCGGGAGCTGACGTCGTTCGAGCGGGTCGCCGCGCCGTTCGACGGCGTGATCACCGCGCGCAATGTCGACACCGGGGACCTGCTGACGCAGGACAACAGCAGCGGCAGCCCGATGTTCACCATCGAGCGGGATGACGTGCTGCGCATTTCGGTCTTTGTGCCGCAGAGTGCTGCGGTCGGGCTGCATGATGGGCTTGACGCAAGGGTCACGGTGCCTGAGATGCCAGGCCGGATCTTCACCGGGCGCGTTGCCCGCAGTTCTGTCGCGCTGCAGGCGGCATCGCGGTCCATGCTGGCCGAGGTCGATGTGCCGAATCCTGACGGCATGCTGCGGCCAGGGCTGTTCGTCAACGTGGCATTTTCAGTGCCCCGCCAGCAGCCCGGGGTCATCGTTCCGGATGAGGCACTGGTGTTCAACGCCGACGGCCTGCAGGTCGCGACGGTGGACCAGAACGAGACGGTCAGGTTCCGAAAGGTTTCGATCTATCGCGACTTCGGCACGACGGCGGAGCTGCGCGAGGGGCTGCAGGGCGGCGAGACCCTGGTGCTGAGTCCGCCGCCCGATCTTGTGGACGGCAGCAAGGTGCAGGTCACCCGTCCGCCGTCTTCGCCCGGGGAGAAGGTGATCGCGCGGCAGACTGCCAGCCGTTAGGGCGATGGGAAAATTCTTTGCACTTGCCCGGTAAATGCTCAGATGACACTGCTGCTCCGACGGCCGGGCCGGCCGCTGCCATCCGCGGCCCGGTTGGCGTGTCTTGGCACATGGCTTGCGTGAGCGCTTGAGCATCGCCACCTCCCCCGTGGAGCGGGCCTTGCGAGAGCGGAGGCAATCATGTGCGGGCATTTCGGGCCAGCGTACCCACAAGGCGTGCGTGTCAACCGCCGCGGTCTGCTGCGCGCCAGTGCCGCCGGTGCCCTGGCGCTCGCTGTCGGCCCCGGTCTGGACGGCACCGCCCGGGCGGACGAAAGTCATATCAAGTCGATCCACGGCAGCGGCTTCTGCAATCTGAACTATTTCCTGGCCAACGCGCTTCAGACGGCCGAACGCGACGGCGTCATCCTGGATTTCGTGGTCACTCCGACCACCGCCGAGATGGTGACGTTCCTGGGGACCGGCCAGGTTGATGCCGGCCTGATGCCATATACCAGCTTCATTGCCCTGCATGACGCCGGCGCCCCCGTCACCATCGTCGCGGGCGGCGGGATCGAGGGGCTGGTGCTGGTTGCCCAGCCCGGCCTCGACAGCCCTGCCAAGCTGAAGGGCAAGACACTCGGCACCTTCCAGATGGATACGCTGGAAGTGCTGCCCTATGACTGGCTGAAGCGGCACGGTGTCGATTTCAAGGACATCACCGTGCGCTACATGGGCAACACGCCGGAGGCGGTGGAAGCCTTCAAGGCCGGCGCGCTGGACATGATCTGCACCGTTGAGCCCTATGGCACCGCGCTGCTGAACGACGTCAAGGGCAGTGTCAAGCTGTCCGACGGCACCGACATCTACGGCCCCGGCTATACCGACTGCGTCCTAGCTGTGCGCAACGACCTGATCAGGCAAAACCCGGCGGCGCTGAAGGGCCTGATCAAGGGCATGATGACGGCCCAATTCCTGGCCGAAACGAAGCCGGACGATGCGCTGAAGATCCTGGTCGGCCCGTTCTACAAGACCTCGATGGAGAACGCGCGGATCGCGATGCACAAGCAGCCGTCGGTCGTCGATGCGCGCAACCAGACGCAGTTCATCCTGGACCGCGTCGAGTCGATCATGGAAATGGGCTACATCAAGAGCAAGCCCGGACGCACGGCGATCGACTGGACGCTGCTGGAAGAAACCATCGCCGAGAACAAGGATCTGTACGCGCAACTGAAGTACAAGTCCGCCTGACATGCCGGCAACAGCTGCCGCCAGGGTTCTGCGGCGTGTTCCCGCGCACTGGCTGGACATCCTGGCGACCATGCTCTGGGGTGCTGCATCAATCGGCCTGTTCGCCGGGATCTGGGAAATCCTCTGGGCCGCCGGGTGGGCGGATGCAAAGCTGCTGCCGCCGCCGCACATCTTCCTCGGCGCCATCGCGGACCAGGCCAAGTTCTTCAACACCGTCAACCGCTGGCAGATCGGCGCCGGCCAGGGCACCGCCCCCGGCGCCGCCATCGCCGTTCTCCGCACCATCCTGGCCACCACCGGCCGTGTGTTCGCTGGCCTGGTCATCGCCTCGACCCTGGCGGTCTCGATCGGTGTTGCGATCCGCTACTTCCGGCTGTTCGGCCGCCTGACCCTGCCCACCATCACCCTGCTGGCGCCGGTTTCGCCGATCGCCTGGCTGCCGGTCGCCATCTTTCTATTCGGGATCGGCAACGGCCCGGCCATCTTCATGGTCGTCATCGCGCTGCTGTTCCATATGGCTCTCGCAACGATCAACCAGATCGACAACGTCAACCGCAACCTGATCAACGTCGCCCGCACCATGGGTGCAAGCAAGCGCCAGACCTACACGCGGGTCATCATCCCGGCCATCCTGCCGCAGCTTTTCGTCGTGCTGCGCTTCAACCTGTTCGCCGCCTGGATGGTCGTGCTGGTCGCCGAAGCCACGGGGGTCGGCTCCGGTCTCGGTCAGGTCATCATGCTGGCCCGCAATACGTTCAATCCATCCCTCGTCTTCTTCACCATCTTCCTGATCGGCGTGCTGGGCTATCTGTTCGACCTGCTGATGCGCATTGCCCAGCGCAGGCTGCTGTATTGGGTGCCGCAAGGGGCCGAGGTGCTGCGTGGACTTTAACGGATTCTCATCCCGCGATGCCGTTGTCTGCCGCCAGGTCGGCAAGATCTGGGCTCCGGGGACGCCGCGCGCGCATGAAGCGCTCCGCGCCGTCGACCTCGACATCGCCCCGGCCGAATTCGTCGTTCTGCTCGGCCCCTCGGGCTGCGGCAAATCGACCTTGCTGTACCTGGCCGCCGGGCTTGAGGAGGCGACGTCCGGAGAACTCTGGTCGTTTGGCGAACGCATCGAGGCGCCCTCTCCCCAGCGCAGCCTGATCTTCCAGGAGGCTTCGCTGTTCCCCTGGCTGACCGTGGGCCAGAACGTCGCCTTCGGCCTGTCGATCGCCGGCATGGCCCGCGCTGAACGCAACGCCATCGCCCGTCAGGCATTGCAGCGGGTCGGCTTGTCCGAGGCGATCGACAAACGCCCCGATGAACTTTCGGGCGGCATGCGCCAGCGCGTCGCCGTCGCCCGCGCCCTGGCGATGCAGCCCAGGGTGCTGCTGATGGACGAACCATTCGCGGCGCTGGATGTGCAGACCCGCGCCAAGATGCAGAGCTTCCTGCTGGACGTCTGGCAGGGCTCCGGCGCCTCGGTCCTGTTCGTTACGCACCACATCGACGAAGCGGTCGCGCTGGCTGACCGCGTCGTGGTCTTCACTGCGCGGCCCGGCCGCATCAAGACCATTGTGCCGGTGGACCTGGTGCGCCCGCGCGATCCATTCTCCCCCCAGGCCGAGGCGCTGCGCCGGCACCTGACCGCACAGTTGCAGGATGAGGTCGACCGCGCCTTTGCCGAACAGGAAGCAATCTTAGGAGCATGATCGCCTGAACGGAATGTGGACAAGGCGCAAATCATGCGAAGCACCATGCAAGGAGGGAGCGTCGTCATGCCTGCATCGCTGATCCGGGGCCGATCTGTGGTCACCCATGCCATCGACCGCCATAGATGGAACGAAATCGAGGCCGGCGCGGTGCTGCAGGAGGACGGCATCATCAAGGCGGTCGGGCCCTTCGCCGAGCTTTCGGAGCGGTACCAGAATGTTCCGGTGATCGGAAGCGGCAACGAAATCGTGCTGCCCGGCTTCATCAACGGCCACCACCACGTCGGCCTCACCCCCGTGCAGCTCGGCTCGCCCGACATGCCACTGGAGCTCTGGTTCGTTACGCGAATGGTGTCGCGCAACCTGAACCTGTATCTTGACACACTGTATTCCGCGTTCGAGATGATCGCGTCGGGCATCACCACGGTGCAGCATATCCACGGCTGGGTGCCGGGCAACCTGGCCGCCGTGCAGGCCGGATCGAACGATGTCATTCGCGCCTACAGCGATGTCGGCATGCGGGTTTCGTACTGCTTTGCCGTGCGCGACCAGAACCGGCTGGTCTATCAGCACGACGCGGATTTCGTTGCCAGCCTGCCGGCCGAGCTGCGCCCGGCCATGCAACGGTGGTATGATCGTTTCGAGTTGTCGCTGGATGACTACGGTGCGCTGTTCGAATCCCTCCATGGCCAGCACCAGGCCAGCCGCCGCGCGAAAATCCAGCTGGCACCGGCGAATTTGCACTGGTGCTCGGACCCGGCGCTGCGCCTGCTGTCCGACCTGTCGCGTAGATACAACGTGCCACTGCACATGCATCTGCTGGAGACCGCCTACCAGAAGGCATATGCCGAGAAGCGCGGCAGGTGCACCGCGGTCGAATACATCGACCGTTTCGATCTGCTCGGGCCGCAGATGACCCTGGGTCATGGCGTCTGGCTGACCGAGAAGGATATCGACCGCCTCGCCGAGACCGGCACCTGTGTGTGCCACAACTGCTCCTCCAACTTCCGTCTCCGTTCCGGCGTGCTGGCGCTGAACACCCTGGAGGCCAAGGGCATCAACACCGCCATCGGATTGGATGAAGCCGGCATCAACGACGACCGCGACATGCTGCAGGAAATGCGCATGGTGCTGCGGGCGCACCGTGTACCCGGCATGGACGACCAGGTTCCCACAGCGGCGCAGGTGTTCCGCATGGCCACGTCGGGCGGGGCGAAAACCACCGTGTTCGGCGAGACGATCGGCACGCTCGCGGCCGGCAGGGCGGCCGACATGGTGCTGCTTGACTGGAAGCAGATCAGCTATCCGTATCTGGATCGGGAGGTTCCGCTGCTGGATGCCGTCCTGCAGCGCGCCAAGACCGAAGGCGTGCGTGCCGTGATCTGCGACGGCGAGCTGATCTACGATAATGGCCGCTTCACCAGGGTGGACCGCGACGCCGCGCTGCAGGCATTGCATGAGGACCTGGAGCGCGCGCTGACTGATGACGAGCTCGACCGCCGCGGCCTGTCGAAGGCGCTGCTGCCGCATGTGAAGGCGTTCTACGCAAACTACATCGACCCGAGCCGCCACGAGCCATACTACCGGCCCAGCTCACGGGTCTGAGCCGGCAGACCGGTGCCATAGCGTAGGGGGACGCCTAACCCGGCGCCTTCGCGAAGCGCTGGATGTCTCCGCCGAGCTGCACCCAGGGTTGGGCGCTGTCGCAGTAGATCTGCGCGGCCGGCTTTACCCAGCTCCGGTCATCCAGCGTGCCGACGTTCAGCATCGCGATGCCAGGCATCGCATCCGCTTCATCGACGACGCCGCATCCGCATTCGGGGCAGAAGCGCCGGTGGATCGCCTTGCCACTGTCGCCGGGCTTGGTGAAGGTTTTGAGGGTGCCGGTGATCGTCAGCGCGGGCGCCGGCACGGCAACCACCGTGGCAAAC
>DASQVN010000667.1:0-2237 GCA_035640755.1 Rhodopila sp. | reverse complement strand
CCGTCCGGCAGGGCGGAGGCGCGCTGGATGGCGGCGAGCTGGGCCTTGGCGATACGCGCCCGGGCCTCGGACTCGCGCAGGGTGAGCTGACTGCCGCCGAGGAAGCGCTCGACCCGAAGCAGGCGGATCAGCGGCGCGAGCGTCGCGCCCTGGACCAGCACGGTGACCAGGATGACGGCGAAGGTGGCGGCGAGGATGAAGTCGCGGCCGGGGAATTCGATGGGCAGCGCGAGTGCGGCGGCGAGGCTGACGACGCCGCGCATGCCGGCCCAACTGACCACGATGGGGATTCCCAGCGGTGGATACGGATCGTGCCGGCGGACGCGGGGGAAGATGGCGCGGATCAGATAGGTGGCGGGCAGGACCCAGGCGAAGCGGGACAGGATCACCGCGGCGATGATGGCGGCAGTGGGCAGCAGCAGGTCTGGGACCGAGCCGGTGGTGGCATTGAGGCGTGCCAGCACGCCGCGGAGCGACAGGCCGATCAGGATGAACACCAGGGATTCCAGCACGAAGGTCGCGGTCTGCCAGGTCGTGGCGGCGGCGAAGCGGGTGTGCGCGGTCAGGATCGTGTGCTGGCGCCAGCCGACGACGAGGCCGCAGGCGACGGTGGAGAGAACGCCGCTGAAGCCCAGGGCCTCGGCGCCGATATAGGCGGCCCAGCCGAGGAGGAAGCTGCCGATCGTAGTCAGGATCGGGTCGCGCAGGCGGGCGAACAGGACAGTGCCGAGGTAGCCGCAGACGAGGCCGACAACGACACCGCCGATCGCGAGTAGGACGAATACCTTCGCGGCCTCGGCGGCGCTGAAGGTGCCGGTCAGCGCGGCGGCGACGGCGAAGCGGTAGAGCACGAGGCCGGAGGCGTCGTTGATGAGGCTTTCACCCTCCAGCAGCACGGTGACGCGGCGGGGTAGCCGGACATGCTCCAGCACCGCCTTGGCGGCGACAGCATCGGGCGGGGAGACGATGGCGCCGAGGGTGAAGCAGGCCGCCCAGGGCAGGTCCGGGACGACGGCGTGGGCGACGAGGCCGACGATCAGCGTGGTGAAGGCGACGGCGCCGACCGCGAGCTGGAGGATGATGCGCAGGTTGGCGCGGAAGTCACGCCAGGCGGTCAGATAGGCGTCGGCCATCAGCAGCGGCGGGAGGAACAGCACCAGCGCGAGGTCGGGGTCGAGCTCGATATCCGGCGCGGCCGGGATCAGGGCGAGGGCGATGCCGCCCAGGATCAGGGCGGCGGCGGGCGGCATGCGGAGGCGTCGTGCAAGCAGGTGGAGGCCGACAGCCGCGGCCATCAGGAGAAGGACGAGGTCGAACCTGTGGACCATTGTCGTGCCCTCCCTGCTGCGGTTGGGCGGGCAGGATCGGTCGGGCGGGGTGGAGAGGCAAGCCGGGAATTTGGCGGGGTGGTGTTGGAAGGATTTTCAACACGGAGGACGGGAGGACGACGGAGAACCACGGGGAGCAGACCGTCATCGGGGGCGCGGGGTGGATGTTGATGGGTGCCGCGGAGCGGGGTCAGACGGTGAGTTTGCCGCGGCCGACCTCGACGCAGCTTCCGGCGACGGAGGCGGAGACCGGGCCTTCGGCGGTCTTGCGGGCCGACGCGATGATCTCGCTGGGACGGCCGAGCTCGGCCCCTTGCTCGATTTCGTAGTGGAGATCAACGTTTTCGCCGGGCGCGAGGGAGGTGAGCAGGGCGGCGAGGGCGGCATTGGCGCTGCCGGTGGCGGGGTCCTCGATCACGCCCGAGAGGGGAGCGAACATACGGGTGCGCAGGCGGGTGGCATCGCCGTCCTTGCGGACATAGAGGTGCAGGTTGAAGCGGCTCGCCAGCTCGGGGCGGGCCTGGGCGCCGCGGCGGAAGGCGGCCAGGTCGGGATGGGCGCGGGACAGTGCATCGAGGCTGCGGACCTCGGCGATGACGAAGGGCGTGCCGACGGAGGCGACGAGCGGGTTGTGGGCGTCGGTGACGATATCGGCACGGGAGAGGCCGGCGCAGGCGGCGACGAGCTCGGTCGGGACATCGATATCGATGGAGAGGGAGCGCGGGGCGGCGACGCGGGCGCCATAGATCGTGCCCTTGTCGTCGCGCAGGATGTGCACGCGCACCAGGCCGGCCAGTTCCTCGAACGTGTAGTGCTCGGGCGGGTCGCCGGCCATTTTCGCCAGGACGAAGCCGGTGCCGACATTGGGGTGGCCGGCGAAGGGCATCTCGGACTTTGGCGTGAAGATGC
>DASQVN010000666.1:0-2862 GCA_035640755.1 Rhodopila sp. | reverse complement strand
CCGGCGTGGTCAAGCAACACCGGACCATCGGAACGTATGTATCCTTGTTGCTACGCGCGGGCTTTACGCTTCGGCACCTGCAGGAATGGGCGCCGTCCGAGGCGCAGGTTTCCCGGACCCCGGAACTCGCGGAGGAGCTGGAGCGGCCGATGTTCCTGCTGGCGGCGGCCCAGAAATAGCGCGGGGTGAAATAGCGTGGGGTGAAATAACGCGGTGTCCGCTCAGGCCGCTGCGGCGACTTCGGTCCGTGCGGCCTCCAGGCAGGCCTCGACCGTTTCGCGCAGGGAACTGGTGTAGAAGTCGGCGCCGACGGCGGAGCGCAGGCGGTCGTCGATGAGGATTTCCTGCTCGATTGGCCACAGCCCGACCAGCAGGCGGGTATGCGGAGCGTGCTGGCGCAGGCGGCGCAGCAGGTAGCGCAGGTGCGAAGGGGTGCCGCTGAGCTCCAGGTAGCACAGGCAGATCATCTGCACGCCGGTCACGTCGAGCGCGGCGATGGTCCCCCTCTCGGCGGCAGAATGCGGGGCGACACGCGTCTTGAGGCCGTTCTTGCGCAGCAACTGGGCGAGCATCGCCGCGGCGGCATCGTCCAACGGGCCGCGGCCGGCAATGCACAGCACCGGGGCCTCGCCCTGCCAGGCGGGCGGCAGGGTCTCCGGCACCGTACCGCCAGGCGGCGGATGCCTGGGCACGTCCTGCTCGCTGCGTGTGGGCGTGGTGGCGGCGTCCTCGTTCCTGCCGTTCTTAGGTTCCGTGTCCTCGTATTCGTCGAGGTCTTCGAGCAGTGCGGTGAAGGCGCGCCGGATCCGCTCGGACTGCGCTTCGGTCAGCACGCCGCGCGTTGCATCAACAGCGGCAAGCTGCAGGCCCTTCAGCGCGACCTCGTCATAATACGACGATAAGGCCCGGTCGCGCAGCAGCAACTCGGCCTGGTCCCGCGCCTCATCCGGGTCGCCAGCCAGCATGCGCTGGTAGAAGCTTTCGACCGGGGTCAGGGCGGGACGGTCGCCCAGGATCACATCCAGGAATTCCAGCCGCTCGACATGGCGACCGAGGACGACCAGGCACAGGGTCAGCGGCGTGGACAGGATCAGGCCGATCGGACCCCAGAGCCAGGTCCAGAATGTCGCGGCCACGACCACGGAGAACGGCGAGAGGCCGGTGCTGTGGCCGTACAGCAGCGGTTCCACCACCTGGCCCATGATGAGCTCGGTCACGGCATACAGGGCGATGACGCCGAGCATCATCGACCAGCCGGGGGCGACGGCGGCGGCCAGGGCGACGGGGAGGGCGGCAGCCAGGGGCGCGCCGATGTAAGGCACGAACCGCAGCAGCAGCCCGACAATGCCCCAGAGCAGGGGCGAGGGCACGCCAATCAGGAACAGCCCGGCGCCGGTGATGACACCGAACGCGGTGTTGATGCCAAGCTGGGTCAGGAAGTAGCGCGACAGGCGGCGTGCGGCGTCGTTCATCGCCGCCGTGGTGCGGTGCAGGTCGGAGGAGCCGAACAGGCGGATGAGCCGGTCGCGCAGATCCTCCCGCTGCAGCAGGATGAAGATCGTCACGATCAGCACGATGCCGGTCGTCGCCAGCGGACTGACGATCGGCGTCAGCACCCGTTCGGCGAGTTGCGTGGCCGTTGGCGGGGGCTGGTAGATCTGCACCAGGTTCGGCTTCGGCGCCTCCGGTGTGCCGGGCTGCGATGGCGGGGGCTTCTGCGGCGGTGTCTCCGGCAGTCCGCGCATGATGGCGGCCATCTGGCGGGCGGCAAAGCCCTGCACTGTTGCGACTTTCGCATGGATCGTGCTGGCATAGCGCGGCACGTCCTGTGCCAGGTCGGCGATCTGGGTGCCGATCAGTCCGCCGACCGCCAGGATGACGCCCAGCGCCAGGATCACCGCCACCAGCACAGAGAGCACGCGGCCGAACCAGATGCGGCGCAGCAGGTTGACCAGCGGCGCGAGCACGAAGGAGAGCAGTACGGCGAGCGTGATCGGGATCAGTACCGTCTGGCCGAGGTACAGCCCGGCCACCACCACGACGCCGACGGCAAGCGTCAGCAACCCGCTCAGGCCCGGTGTCTCGGCGGGCCGCACCGCTGCCGGCTGCCGTTCCGTCAGGTCCAACCTCTCCGCCATGCGCCGCACCCTGAGCCTGCCGAAACCGTTCATGTGAGCGTGCGGCGCAGGATTTCCGATAGATCCGCAGCGCGCGATCACGTGCTAATGTTTCACTCGCGCCTTTTTCACTCGCGCCTGTTTAACTCGCCTTGGGGCGGGGTTATGGTGCCAAAAGTGCCTCGGCCAGGCGGGCGCGGGCGTCGCGGCCGGCGTCCAGCGACCAGGCGTTGATGGTGGCCAGGCGGAAGCCTCCGGGGGGCATCGGGTGGGTCGAGGGATCGCGATCCTCATGGAACGTGATCTGCACCGAGGAGATCTCGGGCATGGCGCGCACCTCCTCGACCAGTTCGGCGGGCGGGTGGCGATAGCGGCGGCCGTGCGGACCGAACAGCACGACGCTGTAGCCGTCCTTGCGGCCGGCGTCCTGGTAGGTCCAGCGCTGGTAGCCGTAGAGGTCGATCACGGCCTCGACCCAGCCGGGGCCGTTCAGGTCGGGCCATTGGTCAGCGAACCGCAGGTGCGCCTCGATGATGCGGGCGCCTATGGTTTCAGTGTTGATGAGGCCCGTATAGCCCCGCAGGTGCGTGCGGGCCCAGTTGCCTACCCATTCCTCGATCGCCGGGTTGGGTTCGGCGTGGACGTGCCAGTGGTCGAACGTGCCCTGTGGCCCGGGCGTGCCGGTGCTGTGGCGCCACCAGACAGGGTTGCCGTCGATCACTGCGACATCGGTGCTGACATGCGG
>DASQVN010000665.1:0-4034 GCA_035640755.1 Rhodopila sp. | reverse complement strand
GCTCTGCTGGCGCGCGTCCTGGAGCTCTTGCCCGGTGCGCCGTTGACCGTGGCGCAGGTGGATCTCCTGAGAAACGACAACGTCGTCGAACCAGGTAAGGCGGGCTTCAAGCAACTGGGCATAATCCCACAGAGCCTGCGGGAGATGATGCTTCGGCGTGGCTAGCGCGCTCTTAAGTTGATTGAAGACGGCGAAAGCGCGCCAGCCTTTGATGTGTAGAACAGATTCACGCGCCCGCACGGTCCACTCTGCCGCGATCTGCTTGTCTTATGAGGTAGCCCGGCTTTCGGGCATCCTGGTTCGCCGGCGGCAGGTGGCCAATGCGGTGGGTCAACTGGTTGGTGATCCCTCGCTCACCTGCTGCACCCCGGTGCGGATCGAAACGCGTTCGTCCGGTAGCGGAATGAACTCCGCCTCGTCGCCGGGCACCGTCCCGAAGCGTCCCGCCTTCCAGTCAGCCTTCGCCTGCTCAATGCGCTCGCGGCTTGAGGAGACAAAGTTCCAGAACAGGTAGCGGGGCCCATCCATCGCCGCACCGCCCAGCAGCAGCAGCCGGGCTCCGTGTGGTCCGGCCCGCAACGCCAGACGGTCCCGTGCGCGGAAGACCAGCATGCGGCCGGGTGCGAAGGTCTCACCTGCGACCTCGACCTCGCCGTCCACCACATAGGCCGCGCGCTCCTCGTGCTCATCCGGAAGCGGCACCGCCGCGCCGGGCGCGAGGACGGCATCGGCGTAGAACAAGGGCGATGAAACCGCGACGGGCGTGCTCAGCCCCCAACCGGCACCGGCGATCAGCCGCAGCCGCATGCCGCCGTCCTCGACCAGCGGCAGGGTCTCGGCCGGGTGATGGGCGAAGCCGGGCGCCGTTTCCTCGGCTCCCTTTGGGAGCGCGACCCAGGACTGGATGCCGAACAGCCGGTTGGCATGGACGCGCAGCGCCGGGTCGGTGCGCTCGGAATGTGCGATGCCATGTCCCGCGGTCATCCAGTTCACATCGCCCGGGACGATGGGCTGCCGCGAGCCCAGGCTGTCGCGATGCAGGATCTCGCCCTCGAACAGGTAGGTAACAGTGGACAGGCCGATATGCGGATGCGGGCGGACATCCAGCCCCCGCCCGGCCAGGAACTCGCCCGGCCCCATCTGATCGAAGAAGATGAAGGGGCCGACCATCTGCCGCTCGCGCGCAGGCAGGGCTCGGCGCACCTCGAACCCGCCGATGTCGTGGACGCGCGGCAGGAGCACGAGTTCCAGGCCGTTCGGCGCTCCAAGGCGAGCGGAATCGTCAGTGGGCTGAGGGCTCATCGTCGTTCCTCCATATTGTGTCTCCCGAAAAGGCAGGCGTTCCCTATGGTTCCAACGTCCGCCACCGGCTGGGCCTTGCGTTGGCCATCGGCGGTTTGGCCAGAAACAGGAACCTAGAGATTGGCGGTCTCGACCAGCACGATTTCGGCGTCCTCGACCGCAGTGATACGTAGCACGTCCTCGTCCTGCATCGCCGCGCCGTCACGGGCGGCAATCTGCGTCCCATTTACGTCCGCGCCGGGGCGGCAGTTTGCCGAGGCACAACATCGGTCTGGCGCTGCGGCAGGCAAGGAGAAACAATGGAAACCCATCGTTTCCGGACTCACGATGCCTTGTCTGCCTGACCTCGAAGCCTGGGCGGTGTTCGCCAAGGTCGCTGAGACCGGCTCCTTCGCCCGGGCCGCGGCCGAGCTCGGCCTGTCCAAGGCCACGGTCTCGAAGGCCACCGGCCGGCTGGAGGGGCGGATCGGCGCATCGCTGCTGAACCGCACGTCCCGCCGCCTGTCGCTGACCGATACCGGGCGGCGCGCCGCGGCCGGTGCCGCCCGTATTCTGGCGGAGGGCGAGGCCGTGGAGGCGGACGCCCTGTCGCAGGCTGTCGAGCCCAGAGGCCGCGTGCGGCTGAGCGCGCCGATGTCGTTCGGTATCGGGCATGTGGCGCCGCTGCTGCCGGAGCTGCACCTGGCCTATCCGCAGGTCTCAATCGACCTGCATCTGTCTGACGAAATCGTCGATCTGGTCGGCGGCGGGTTCGATATGACACTCAGGATCGCCACGCTCGCCGACTCCAGCATGAGGGCGCGCCGCATTTGTCAGGTCCGCCGTGTGTTGGTCGGTGCCCCGGCCTATTTCGCGCGCTGGGGGCGGCCGGAGCATCCCCAGGACCTGACAGCCCACGCCTGCCTCGGATACGCCTACCTGCCCACGCCCGACCGCTGGCGCTTCATCAGCACATCGGGCGCGGAGGCGACGGTTGCCCCGAGTGGTCCACTTCGCGCCAACAACGCCGACGCTATGCGGCCGATGCTGCTGGCCGGGCTGGGCATTGCCGTGCAGCCGGAATTCCTGGTGGCGGAGGATCTCGCGGCCGGTCGGCTGGAGTCTGTGATGACGGACTGGTCCATGCCGCCGGTTGCGCTGAACATCGTTACGCCACCCGGCAACCGTCGTCCCGCGCGCGTCACAGCGGTCATCGAGTTCCTGGCCCGACGCCTTGCCGCCGCGTCATGGGCCGTTGCGAGCGATGCGTGACAGAGGTGCGACATCATTCAGCGGCAGTGGATTGACCCCGTGGCACGACACAAATAGGCCGCCAGGGATAGTGGAAGCCTCCCGGACCGATTCACGCCTGCGCTTCGCCTACCGGGGTAGCCGCCCGGGGGACCAGCATGGAGGCCGAGGAACCCGCGATGGCGGCCGATGCGGCTGGTCCCAGGCGCCGACAACACCGACCGGTGCGACGAACGCCAAACGGCCGAGGCAGCCGGTATTGTGGCGCCGGATTTACGGCAAACGTAGGAGACCGCCTGAAGTGCTGTGGAGCAGCGCCATGAACGATGCAAGATCGGAGACTAATGACCTGATAACCGAGCGCCGAGCTGGCATGACTGCCATCGCGGCCGCCATGCTGGTTGCGCTTCTGCTTTGGCTGGCGATCGCGTTTCTGGTGCCGCCTTTCGCGGGCATGGATAGCCTCGGCAGCCGGATGCTCTTCACGCTGAAGTGCTGCTGCCTCGCGGTTCTGTTCTGCCTCGTGACCGGTGTCGAGGCCGTGGCTCATGAGCGGCTGTCTTCGCCCGCATTCGATCCGCTTCTCGGTTTCGAAACACGGAGGCTGCGCGTGAACCAACGTTACCTGCAAAACACATTGGAGCAGGCCCTTGTGTTTGCGACAGGGCTCTTTGGCCTCGCGGCCTATTCGCCGGACGGCGCCACGATGCGGGCGGTTCTGGCCACCACGGTCGTTTGGGTGCTGGCGCGTTTCGCGTTCTGGATCGGCTATCATCGGAGTGCCGCCATGCGGGGCCTGGGTGCGCCGGGCATGGCGCTCAGCATAATTGTTCTGCTTTACGTAACGGCGCGGATTGGTTTTGATATCAGTGGCGTTGTCGGGGCGACGGTGCTGGTCGTGGCATTTCTGGTGATCGAGGTATTTCTATTCCGGGCGACACGGCCGTTGCCGCCTGCCGGTTCTACTGGAGCGTCGCACAGGTGTGACGCCGTGGTATGAGCCCGAGGGCATGATAGCGAGGCGAGGACAGCTCTGCCAATGTCCCTGAAGACACCCGGGTCGTCCAGGCCGTCACCGCAGCGCGTCGACGAGCGTGCGGCGATCGACGTTGGGCCCTTGCGTAGTAGACGCGGTATTCATCCCGGAACGGAGAACGCACCATGTCGGCGAAGGCGGAGAAGATCGTCCGGGACCAGCTTGAGGAGCGGGTGGTTGCCGGGTGCGTCAGGAGGGAGACGGATCCGAAGAAGCTGATCACCCTGCTCGACGAGCGCATCGACCTGGATCTCAGGGAACTGCGCACCGGGCCGCCGCGCGCCCTGGATTTTGCCAACATCATCGACGCCCTGCTGGCGCGCGCCGAGCTCGAGGGCATCTCGCACGAAGACATTGAGGCCACGCGGGTGGCCCGGATCGCCGCCCGCGGCAGCTTCCGGGGCGGGATGGTGTGGACGCCGCCCGATCCGGTGTTCCATATCGTGCACGAAGTGCCGGGCCGCGT
>DASQVN010000664.1:0-6955 GCA_035640755.1 Rhodopila sp. | reverse complement strand
CTCGGCATTTCCTGGCGGCGCTTCGCCTGGCCGACGGCACGCCGTCGCGGCCGCTGCTCGACATTGAGGGGGCGGTCTACGCACCTCCGGGGTTGCCGCAGCAGAAGTTCGCGTCGGCCGAACGCAAGCAGCGGGCGGCGCTGACCCTGCTGCACGGGCATGTGCTGATCCCGTTCGGTACCGTAATGGAAACCGATGAGCAGGCGCATGGCTGGCTGATCGCGGTCGATACGGCGGCCTGGCGCATCGCGGCGACCTGGTGCTCGACAGTCAGCGGGTCCGGCGGCGGCATCTGGCACAGCGGCGGCGGACCGGCCGTCGCCGGCGACGGCGCGATCTTCGTCATGACCGGCAACGGCGACTTCGATCCGGCGAAGGGCAACTTCGGCGAGTCGATCGTCAAGCTCACCCTGCCAGCCGACGCATCGGGGCGGCTGAAGGTCGTGTCGTGGTGGACGCCTTATACGGATACTGGCCGGGTCGGGGGGCAGGCGCCGGCCGCGGAAACGGCGCTGCCGTCGAATGTCCAGGCGACGCGGGTGATCGGCCATGCGTTGCGTTTGGGCATCGATGTCTCGCGACTCCGCGGCATCACGGCGCGGCACGTCGCCCGGGTGCCGCACGAGGATGACGCGGCCATTGCGCCCAAAATCGAGGCACTTGTGGCGGCAATGGGCGACGGCGACTGGCGGCTCGACCAGGATTTCGGCGCGGGCGGGCCGGTGTTCGCACAGGACGCGGACGCGATCCTCGCCTGCGGCAAGGATGGCATCCTGTACACGGGCAAGGCGTCGGACCTCGGTGGGACCCAACCAGGCGACCTGACGGCGGGTCATGCCGCGGCGAACTACGCGAAACTGCGGATGCCGCCCATACTGTACACTTATTTCATTCCCGGCATCCCGCCGGCACCGGCGCAGGAGATCGACCTGAACCAGCAGTTCCCCGGCGGCGGAACGCGGCATCTGCATGGCACACCGTTACTGTGGCGTTCCAAGGACCACGGTTTGATGCATTTCGTCGGCGGCGAGAACAGCCCGCTGCGAGCCTGGGCGCTGTCGCACGACGGCAAGAGCACCTATCTGGCCGGATCGGACGAAGTCGCATCTCCCCAGGCGGTACATCCACCGGGCGGAATGCCGGGCTGGGGCATCGCACTGGCGGCCAACCAGGGGGCGGACGGCATCATCGTGGCCATGGTGCCCTACAAGGACAGCAACATGGCCGCGAGCCCGGGGCGCTTCCTGGTCTATGACGCGCAGGACTTCGCGCAGAACGCGGACGGCTCGACGCGCCTGCAGGTGATCTGGGACAGTGAGAATGTCGGGCCCGAGCATGCCTTCACGCACCCCAAGTTCAACCGTCCGATCATCTGGAACGGGCGGATCTATCGCCCGACCTATGATGGGCGGATCGATGTGTATGGGTTGACGGGAACGCACTGAGCACGGAGCCGCAACGAACGGCGACAACGTCGTGGATGGTGGGCCTTCACCAATACGGAACTGCAACGGCATGACCGATGGCGTGGCAATCAGCGGTTCCGCCCGGATGCCGGCACCGTCCGGATGGACCGCCACAGGCCATACAGGCTGATCGCCGCCCAGAAGACCTCGATCACCACCGATGGCAGATTCCAGGCCTGCATCAATGAACCCAGGATCAGCAGCGAGCCGGCCAGGTTCGCCATGGGGAAGCGCCAGTCGGCTGATGGCAGGCGGCCACTCAGGTTGCCGAAATAGGCGATGACGATCACGGCGGTGCCAGCCATGCCGCAGGCGGTGAGGATGTCCATGGATTTCAGGGTCCGATCAGGGCCTGCCACTCGGCTTCGGTCATGGTGCGGACGCCGAGTTCCACCGCCTTGCGGGCCTTGGAGCCGGCGTCGGCGCCGACCACGACAATATCGGTCTTTTTCGAGACCGAATCGGTGACCTTGGCGCCCAGGGCCTCGGCGCGGGACTTGGCTTCGGGGCGGGTCATGGTTTCCAGGCTGCCGGTGAAGACGACGGTCTTGCCCGCGATCGGGCTATCGGCGGTCTCGGTGCGTGCGGCAGGCTCGATCGTCAGTTCGGCGGCGAGTTCGTCCAGGGTGGCGACGTTGCGGGGTTCGGCGAAGAAGTCGGCGAGTTCCTCGGCGATGGCGGGGCCGATGCCGTTGATGCTGCCGAGTTCCAGGCGCTCGTCCGAGCCGACGGTGGTGGCGGCCAGCATCTGCGCGCGCCAGTTGGCGAAGCTGCCGTAGTGGCGGGCCAGCAGGCGGGCGTTGGCTTCGCCGATGCGGCGGATGCCGAGGGCGAAGATGAAGCGGTCGAGGGGGATCGTGCGGCGCGCCTCGATGGCGCGGGCGAGATTGCGGGCGGAGGTCCTGCCCCAGCCTTCGCGCTGGGCGATCTCGGCCTCGCGCTGCGGCAGGCGGAACAGGTCGGCGGGGCTGTGCAGCCAGCCCTCGTTGTAGAATTCCTGGATGGTTTTCTCGCCGAGGCCGTCGATGTCGAAAGCGGGGCGGGAGACGAAGTGGATCAGGCGCTCGACCCGTTGGGCTGGGCAGGTCAGGCCGCCGGTGCAGCGGCGCACGGCTTCGCCAGGGGGGCGGACGGCGTGGCTGCCGCAGGCCGGGCAAAGGTCGGGGAACCGGTATGGTTCGGCGCCTGCCGGGCGGCGTTCGGTGACGACCGAGACGATCTGGGGGATGACATCGCCGGCGCGCTGCAGCACGACCGTGTCGCCGACGCGGACGTCCTTGCGGGCGATCTCATCCTCATTGTGCAGGGTGGCGCGGGCGACGAGGACGCCGCCGACGTTGACCGGTTCGAGTTCGGCGACGGGGGTCAGGGCGCCGGTGCGGCCGACCTGGATGCGGATTTCCTTCAGCACCGTCATCGCTTGTTCGGCAGGGAACTTCCAGGCGATGGCCCAGCGCGGTGCTCGGCCGACGAAGCCGAGGCGGCGCTGCAGGGCGAGGTCGTCAATCTTGTACACGACTCCGTCGATGTCGTAGCCGAGGCTGGATCGCTGCAGCGCGATTTCGTTCTGGAAGGCCTCGGCGTCGGCTTCGCTGCCGAGGCGGCGGGAGAGCGGGTTGACCTCGAAGCCCCAGTCGCGCAGGCGTTGCAGGTAGTGCCAGTGTGTGTCGGCGACGGGCTCACTGGTTTCGCCCTGGGCGTAGGCGAGCAGCGACAGCGGGCGGCCGGCGGTGATCGAGGGATCGAGCTGGCGCAGGCTGCCGGCGGCGGCGTTGCGCGGGTTGGCGAAGACCTTGCCGCCCGAAGCGGCCTGGGCCTGGTTCAGCGCCAGGAAGTCGGCCTTGGTCATGAAGACCTCGCCACGGATTTCGATGAAGGCGGGGGCCTCGCCTTTCAGGCGCAGGGGGACCGACTTCATGGTGCGGAGGTTGGCGGTGACGTCCTCGCCCTCCATGCCGTCGCCGCGGGTGGCGCCGCGGACGAAGCGGCGGTTTTCGTAGGTCAGGTTGATCGACAGGCCGTCGATCTTCGGTTCGGCGACGAAGCTGAGCGGCTCGGTGCGGCCGAGGAAGCGGCGGGCGCGGGCGCAGAACTCGGCGAATTCGGCGGCGCCGAACACGTTGTCGAGCGAGAGCATCGGCGTGCGGTGGCGCAGCTTGGCGAAGCCGGCCTCTGGCGCGCCGCCGATGCGGGTGGAGGGGGAGTCGGGACGGATCAGCGCCGGGAAGCGGGCCTCGATGGCGGCGTTGCGGCGGCGGAGCGCGTCGTATTCGGCGTCCGTGATCTCGGGCGCATCCTTCGTGTGGTACGCCGTGTCGTGGTGGGCGATCTCGGCGGCGAGGCGCGCGAGTTCGGCGGCGGCCTCGGCCTCGGTGAGGGCCTCGACGGGGGGCTGGGTGGGGAAGGTCTGGGTGGGCTGGTCGGTCATGCGCGGCGGGCTACTCGTCGAACAGGGAGAGCAATCCTGCCAGCAACTGTTTCGGCGTGGGAGGGCAGCCGCGGATGACGATATCGACAGGCACGACGGTGGAGACGCCGCCGACCACGGCGTAGCTGCCGGCGAAGATGCCGCCGTCGGCGCCGCAATCGCCGATGGCGACGACCCATTTCGGGTTGGGCATGGCGTGGTAGGTGCGCTCCAGCGCTTCCTTCATGTTCTTGGTCACCGGGCCGGTGACGGTCAGCACGTCGGCGTGGCGGGGGGAGGCGACGAAGCGCAGGCCGTAGCGTTCGAGGTCGTTGAAGGCGTTGTTGAGCGCGTGGATTTCCAGCTCGCAGCCGTTGCAGGAGCCGGCATCGACGTGGCGGATCGACAGGCTGTGGCCGAGAAGGAGGCGGGCCGAGCGGTCGAGGGTGGAGGCCATGGCGGCGAGCGCGGGGTCGAAGGGCGGCGGAGGCTCGGTCAGCGGCTTGCGAAGGCCTTGGAGCAGATGGTGAAGCACTTAGGGCGAAATCCTGTTGCTTTGCGTTGGCCGGGCGGTTGGATTTCGCCCTGTGGATTGTTGGCGAGCGTGATTCACGCCTTCGACCTTCGGCCTGCGGCGATCACGCTTGATCGTTGGCGAGTGTGATTCACGCCTGCGACCTTCGGCCTTCGGCGATCACGCTCAGAGCATCCGCTGCAGGATCAGTTTCTGGACGTCGGACGTGCCCTCATAGATCTGGCAGACGCGGACGTCGCGGTAGATGCGCTCAACCGGGTAGTCGGCGAGGTAGCCGTAGCCGCCGAGGGTCTGGATCGCGGCGGTGCAGACCGCCTCGGCGGTTTCCGAGGCGAACAGCTTGGCCATGCAGGCGGCTTCGAGGGAGGGCTTGTTTTCCCCCTTCAGGCGCGCGGCGTGTAGGGTGAGCTGGCGGGCGGCTTCCAGCCTGGTCTTGGCATCGGCGAGACGGAAGCCGACGGCCTGGAAGTCGATGATGGCGCTGCCGAAGGCCTTGCGCTCCTTGGCGTAGTTGACGGCGTAGTCGAGCGCGGCGCGGGCCATGCCGATGCTCTGGGCGGCGATGCCGATGCGGCCGCTTTCGAGGGTGGAAAGGGCGATCCTGTATCCTTCACCTTCGGCGCCGATGCGCTGGTCCTCGGGCACTTCCATGTCGTCGAAGCTGAGGGCGCAGGTATCGGAGGCTTTCTGGCCGAGTTTCTCCTCGACCCTGGCGACGGAGAAGCCGGGATGGGTCTTGTCGATGACGAAGCAGGACAGGCCCTTCTTGCCGGCGGAGGGATCGGTGGCGGCGAAGAACACCAGGCTGCCGGGGAGGGCGGCGTTGCTGATGAACTGCTTGGCGCCGTTGATGATGTACTTGTCGCCCTTTTTCACGGCGCGGGTTTTCAGGTTGGAGGCGTCGGAGCCGGCGTGCGGCTCGGTCAGGCCGAAGCTGCCGACATGCTCGCCGGTGGCGAGCTTGCGGAGCCAGCGGTCCTTCTGGGCGTCGGTGCCGAAATTGTTGATGACGATGCAGGTGGGCGAGTTGTGGACCGAGACCATGGTGGAGACGGAGCCGTCGCCGGCGGCGATTTCCTCCAGCAGCAGGGCGTAGGTGACGGGGTCGATCTCGCTGCCGTCCCATTGCGCCGGAGTGGTGGCGCCGAGCACGCCGAGTTCGCCGAGTTCGGCGATGATCTCGGGCTCGATGCGCTTCTGCTTTTCCCGTTCGGCGGCCAGGGGGGCCAGACGCTCCTGGCTGAAGCGGCGGATCATGTCGATGATCAGGGTGTCGCCGGTGGCGGGGATGCTGTCGGCCATGATGGCTGCCTTTCGGCGGTTGGGGTCGGTGTCCTGTGCCGCGTTTGGCCCGGGCGGGACCAAGGCCAGCGGACGCGGATACTACCCTCGCCGGGGGGGCAGGTCCATGTGGTTTCGGTTGGGGGATGTGGCGTTGGGGAGTGCGTCCTGGGCGCCGCCGTGGGTGGGGTGATCATGCTTGATTCAACACAGAGTTCGCAGAGGTCGCAGAGGAAATTCAAACACACGGCGCGGCCGGGCTGCCTGGCCGGCGGACAAGGACGCCGACCGGGCATCCGGTCCCCTGTCCATGGCAGGTGCCCGAATCCGTTTTTCACCACGGAGGGCACCAAGGCGCGTCGAGGGCCACGGGATCGACCCGCGGGCCGGCATCGCCGGATGGCATTCCAATGTCCTCTGCGATCTCTTCGACTCTGCGCCCCCTGTATAAGGCCGAGGTCCACGCGGCACCGCCGGTGCAGTTGAGGCAGTCAATTTCAACACAGAGGCCGCGGAGGTGGTCGATGCAAGGTGCTGCGGGAAGCGGTCGGGTCAGGCGGCGCCGGGGGGAGGATACGGGGTGGAGCAGCGTCAGAGCGCGGCTTCAAGCTCCCGCAGGCTCTGCAGGGTGCGTTCGACCTGGCGGGCATGGTCCGGCAGTTGGCGCCGGCGTTCCCGTTCCGCCAAGCGCTCGGCCAGGCGGCGCTGCTGGCGGGAGAGCCTCAGCGTGGCCGGGGTGGTTGGGGCTGCCGCCGGGGTGGTGGCGGCTGCGGCCGGGCCGGCTGGCGGGACGGATTGTGCAATGGAAGCGGCGAGGGCGAGCAGTTCGGGCGGCTCGACGATGAGAGTTTCTTCCTGCGGGAGGAGCTGGTCCGGTGGGAGCGGCTGGGCGTGGAGCCTGTCGAACTCCTTCTGGCAGCGCATGGCGGCGCGGTGGAGGGTCGCGGCGCTGCTGTTGAGGCGGAGGATGGCTTTCAGGTCGAGGCCCGGTTCGGCGGCGCGGGCGAGCGCGTCGAGGGCGCGCAGGCTGAAGGCGATGATCTGGGCGGCGAGGCGCAATTCCTGCTCATTGCGGGCGGCGTAGGCCTGGAGGGTTTCGGCGGCGGCGAGGCGGGCGGCCTGGGGTTGCCGTCAGCGCCGGTGAGGAAGAACGGGGCGAGGAAGGCGAGGATGCGGTCGAGGGCGGCGGTCGTGATCGGCTGCATCATCGGCTCTCCTGGGCGCGGTCCGGGGCGGGTTGTGGTGGTCTGGCCTTTACCGGGATTT
>DASQVN010000663.1:0-7883 GCA_035640755.1 Rhodopila sp. | reverse complement strand
GCTGGCCTATCTCGATCTGCGTGCGGTGTCCGGGGTACGCAGTCAGTATGGCGGGTTCGGCGGTCTCGGAACACTCGGTTCGGCCACCGACAGCACACTGGCAATCGCCTCCGGCTCACTGTCGAGCCTCCCTGGCAACACACTTGTCCTGACCAAGGACAACTCGGTTCAAACCTCGAGCTTCGGCGTGTCGCCATACCTGGTCCACCGCTTCGGCGACTGGGGCAGTGGGCGGATCGGCTATTCACTGGATGTCAGCCGATCCGATACACTGTCCGGGTTCGCGGCCGCACCGTTCCCGAGCGGCGGTGTCAATGGCCAGTCCCTCGTCAGCAACGAGGAAACAGCCCATTACCAAACCGGCGAAATCCTGTCGCGGCTGACGGACAGCGTCGATATCGACCTGCTGCAACGCCAGGCGCGCACCGACAGCGGGTTTCGCCTCGCCAACGGCCTGCCTGCCAGCAGTGGTATCGCAGACTATTCAACCCGCACTGTGGTTTTCAATACGGTTACCTACGCGCTGCATCGCGATGTGGCGCTGTTCGCGGCCGGTGGGCATGAGGATATCTCCTACTCGGGCGGAACACTCGCCTCGATCCACGACCTGATCTGGAAGCTGGGGACGACACTGACACCCAACCCGGACAGTCAGGTCACGGTCAGCTACGGCCACCAGAACGGGTTCAACTCGCTATCCGTCGAAGGTCATTATGCCCTGACGGCGCGGACCATGTTGACCGCAAGTTATGGCAGCGATCTTGGGACGCAGCTGGAGACGGTGCAGACCCAGCTCAATCTGGCCGCGATCGGCAGTCCCGGCAGCCTGATCGATGCGCGGTCAAACACGACGGTGTTCGGCAATGTCAACCTGCTGCCGGTACAGGAGGGCGTGTTCCGCACGACAACCCTGGCCCTCGGCAGCCGGACGACCCTCGATCGGGATATCATTTCGTTCAGTTTCCTGACAGCGGAGCAGTCCAGTGGTCTGGCCGGCGTGCAATCCGCGCAGTCAAAGCTGCGCGCCACGACGGCAGGCGGGTCCTGGATTCACCAGATGCGGCCGGACATGACGATCAGTACGGGTCTGTCGCTGACCTGGCAGTACCCGACCGGGTATGGTGTCGGCGGGCCGGGCCGGAATACCTCAATTGTCGCGAGTGTGGGGTGGCAGACGAAACTGTCCGAGACGTTGACGGCCGGCGTCCGCTATACATTGCTCAATCGTCAAGCCCAGGACACGAGCTATACGGTGTTCCAGAATCTGCTCATTTTCGGCGTTACGAAGACTTTCTGAGGGCCTGCTTAAGCGGTTTCGCTAAGCGGTCTTGCGGATCGAGCAGAGCTTGAACACCAGAGAGGACGGCGCGCCGCCGGGGGCGGCGTGCGGGTTTATCTCGTCGTCATCGTCCCTGCAAAGCCTGGACAGTCATTGTGCATGACATCCTGCCATTCTCGTCCTAGCGTGACGGGACGCTGCACGTCCAACGTCCCGTCAGCGCTATTCGAGTGGCGTTAAACGTGCTGCGAAACCCCGGTGCCACTGATCCGGGGGTGCCCAAAACCAAAACGGCCCAATGCATGAGGCCGGGAACAGGGGGAGCACACGTATGACGTCACCACACTCGACGACCCGTCGCTTCGTGTTGGCAGGGGCCGCAGGCATGCTTGCCTCGCCTGCCATGATGCGGCGCGGCATGGCTGCGACGCGCGGCGTATCGGATACCGAGATCGTCATCGGCATGATGACGGATCTGTCCGGCGTGACGGCGGTGCAGGGCAGCAACGCCGCCAACGCGATGCGCCTGGCATTCGACGATGTCAACGCGAAGGGCGGGATCCACGGCCGGAAGATCCGCTTCATCGTCGAGGACAATGAATACCTGGTGCCCAAAGCAGTGCAGGCGATGAACAAGCTGGTCAACCGCGACAACATCTTCCTGCTGATCGGCGGTGGCGGGACGCCGCACATGGATGCGGTGCTGCCGATGATGACGGAAAAGGGCGTGCCGAACCTGTTCCCGCTGACCTGTGCGCGCTCGATGTATGAGCCATTGAACAAGTATAAGTATGGCCAGTTCTCGTCCTACTTTGACCAGATGCGGTCGGCGGTGAAGTATTTCGTCGAGACCAGAGGCAGGAAAGTCATCGGATCCATGTACCAGGATACCGACTTCGGCCGCGACGTTCACGCCGGTGTCGTCGCCCAGGCGGAAGCGATGGGGCTCAAGGTCGCGGCCACCTCTGCCTCGCGTCCGACCGACACCGACTTCAACGCCCAGGTCAGCCGGTTGAAGGAGGCCGGGTGCGACTTCATCGCCATGGGCACCATCGTGCGGGACACGGTCATCATCCTGCAGACGGCACGCAAGATGGGTTGGTCGCCTGATTTCTGCGGGCAGTTCGCAACATACTCCACGGCGGTGGCCGAGGCCCCCGGAGAGGCGGCGGAAGGCTTTTTCTCCATGTCGCCCGGCCTCTATGCCTATCCCGATGATCCGCGCCCGGCGGTGCGGGAATTGGGCACCCGCTACAGGCAGCGGTTCGGGATCAACATCAACTATCTTGGTGAAGCGGGTTACGCGGGTGCAAGCTGTCTGATCGATGTGCTGCAGCGGGCCGGACGGGACCTGACGCTGGATTCGTTCCAGCAGTCGATGGAGAGCATCAAAGATTGGCGCGATATCTTCGGCGGGCCGCCACTGACGATCACGCCGACGAGCCATCATGCCTCGACGCAGTCATTCCTTTCGGTGGTCAAGAACAGTCGGTGGACGCCTGTTGTGAGTGAGCCGCTGAGCTACACGTAATGGCTTGATGGCGGGCTAGGCTCGCCTCTCGACACGGCATCAGCCATCTCAGGAGGCGCCGCCCGCGGCCTGCACCATCTCGCGCATCCGCTTCGCCGCGGCGATTGATCCGGACATGATGAAACCGTGGTCGTTGCCGCTGGTGATGAAGCGTGATCCCATGCGGATATAGAAGGCGCAATCATCGTCGCTGCTGATCCCGCCGACGCCCAGCACCTTGCCGTGGCGGCGGCAGGCGTCCGCCACAGCCTGGATCGCTTCGACAACCCGAGGATGCCGGAACTGCCCCGCGATCCCCATGTCGGAGGTGAGATCATAGCTGCCGATCAGCAGCACATCGACACCGCTCACGGCGGCGATGGCGTCCGCGTTGGCCACTCCCTGCGCGCTTTCGATCATCACGCAGGTCAGCACCTCGGCGTTGATCGCCGCCTGTGCCTCGGCCACATGGGGCGGCAGGTAGCCGTAGGCCGGCGGCGGGCCACCCCAACTGCGCGTGCCCATCGGCGGATAATGGAAGGCATCGGCGATGCGCTGCGCCTGTGCTGGTGTATCGACGTGCGGCACCACGATCCCCAGCGCGCCGTTATCGAGCAGCCGGGTCGCCTCATCCAGTGCGCCGGCGCAGACCCGCACGATCGGGGCGATGCCGTGCGGCAGGCAGGCGATGCAAAGCTGCGTCGCCTCCTGCATGGTGAAGGCGCCGTGCTCCATGTCGATGAAGAGATGATCGTGCCCGCCGGCCGCGGCCAGCATGGGTGCGGCGGTGCTGCGCAGATGATGCAGCCCGAAGCCCAGGGCCAGGCCGTTGTTGGCCAGCGCACGTTTTGCTGCGTTGTGATACAGTGCCATGTCGGCTTCCCTCCTGCCTCTGCTCGTTTCTCTGCTCGCGCGTGCGATGGCGCGGCGGCGGTGCCCACTGTATCCCGCGCTCTTCTCGCCACCAAGGCGCGGGACAGCCGTTCGCCTGGCGTGCGCCGGATTGCGCACCGCCCGATAGAGCGGCAGCATGAGGGACTTCCTCGGCAACGGAGGCGTCAGGCGATGATGGGATGGAGGGCGCGGATCGGGTTCCTGGTGCCGCCCGGCAATCCGACCGTGGAGCCGGAGATGGTGGAGCTCGCGCCGGCAGGGGTCTCGGTGCATTTTACTCGCCTGTCGGCCAGCGGACCCGCCGGAACCCATGACGGCCAGGAAGAACGCAACCGTTCGCAGCTGGCCAGTCTGGATGAAGCGGCGCGCCTGCTGGCCATGACCGTCCCGCAGGTCATCGTCCTGGCCCACACCGCCACCAGCTATACACTCGGCCGTGAGGCCGAGGCGGAGTTGGTCCGCCGGCAGGAAGCGGCGACGCGAACGCGGTTCGTGACCGCCTTCGGCAGCGTGCTGGAGGCATTCAAGTGCCTCGGTGTCCGGCGCATCGCCTATGCGACACCTTACGATGCCGATCTGACCGAGCGTGGGCGCGCGCACCTGGCGCTGCACGGGCTTGATGTGGTGGGCGTCGCTCGGCTGGAGGGGGTGCGCAACATCTATGAGGAAACCGCGGCGCGCGCCTATGCGGTCGGCAGGCAGGCAGATCGGCCGGAGGCCGAGGCTGTGTTTCTCAGTGGCACCGGGATGCCGACATTGGCCATGCTCCAGGTCCTGGAGGACGATCTCGGCAAGCCGGTCATCTCCGCATCTTCCGCGATGATGTGGCATGCACTGCGTATCGCGGGTGTCCATAGCCGGCGACCCGGCTACGGGCGCCTGCTTGCTGCCTGAATGAAGCCTCGGACCGCTCGGCGCGCTTGGCCCATGCGTCGGCAGACGCGCTTGGCCCATGCGTCGGCATCGGACTCACACAGCTTTGCAGCCCGCCGCCAAGACTTGCGGCAGTTGGCGGCTTCACTTCCGCAACCGCGTCAATACTTACCGGGCGGCGAAGGCGGCTGCGGGCACATTGCCTCGGGCACATTGCCTCTGGCGGGCCTGCAATGCTGCCGCGCCGGGACGCTGAATTGGCAAGCTCACACGGAAACTGACAAGAGGCCCTGTCGGTCAGGGCAGGGCGCTCAGGCAAGAGGAGATCGATGCCGATGGCCATGACGCCTTCCATCTTCACACCTGGCAGCCTATTCGCGGCAGGCGGCGATCCGCTCGTCACGCTGCATCGGGAAATGAATCGGCTGTTCGATGACGTGCTGCGCGGCGCGCCGAGTGCCGCGGGGCAGGGCGGCCGGACCGGGCTGATGCTGGCGCCGACGATGGATGTGACGGAGACCGACAAGGAGTTGCGTGTCACAGCGGAGCTGCCGGGGGTGTCGGAGAAGGATATCGACATCTCGCTGAATGATGACCTGCTGACGCTGCGCGCCGAGAAGAAGCAGGAGCGGACGGAGGAGCACGAGGGCATGCACATCACGGAACGCAGCTTCGGCACGTTCCAGCGCTCGCTGCGCCTGCCGTACCAGGTCAACGCTGATCAGGTGCAGGCCCGGTTCGAGAACGGCGTGCTGCGCATCACCATGCCGAAGGCGGCGCCGCAGGAGCGCAGCCGGCGCATCCAGGTGATAGGGCCGCAAGGGAGTTGAGCAGGGAACTCAGGGGGTTGAGCCCCCTCATTCCCGGCGGAAGGTCACGACGAGTACGTCGCGGTACGCAGGCTGGGCGGGGTCGAGCGGCTGCACGGGCGTGACGCCGTGGAAGACCCGGTGGTCGTTCACCAGCGCCGCGTCCATCGGCTGTTCCAGGGTGAAGGAGCCGATCAGCCGGCGGTCCAGGGCATGGATGCTCGTTACGCCCGAGACGATGTTGTGCCGGCCGATCATGAGCACCAGCACCCAGTCCACGCCGTCCTGGTGCATCCCCTCCGGCGTGGGCTGGCCGGCCTGACCGGGGGAAGCCTCGATGCGGAACTGGTGGACCTCGATATGCCAGGCCGGCAGCGGGGTGATCCTGTTGAACAGGCTGTGGCAGAATCGGAGGATGGCGCGGCACGCGGCACTGTCCGCCACGTGCGGCAGGACCGGGGCAAACCAGCGCTCGATGCCGCCGTTCAGCCGGTTGTAGTCGCGGCTCTGGTAGTGCGGCTGGTCGGGCTTGCGGGTGATGCCGTCGGCCTCGGCCCGGAACACGGCATAACGGCGCTTGCGGTAGCGTCCACCGTCGGCCATGTAGGTGTCGAGCCCCAGATCATCCCAACTGCGCGCAAATGTATCCCAGTCGGAGAGGCCCTCCGCCTGCAGGGATTGCCGCATGACGGAGGCTGGAACAAAGGCATAGCCCTCGGTCTGCAGCGCGGCAATCCAGTCGGTCATGGTGCTGTTTCCTCCTCCGACGACTATCGGAAGCTATCTAGACCCCGCTGGCCAGACGCCGATGGCAAGTGGGACGTGTCACGTCCGGTAGGCGTTGGTTGCCGCGGCGCTCTTTGCGGCGGCGTCCGGGCCGGCCTCGCGTGACGCGGCCTTGGCGTGTTCGGCCTGCTCGATCAGGTCGCGCCAGACCGCGTCGGTGGCGTGCTTGAAGGCGGCCTTGCGGTGGACCTCGGGGATCGTCGTCAGGGCCTGGCGAATGGCGTTGATCAGGCGTTCGGTGTCGTGTGGCGCGGGGCTCGTGTGCTCTGACATGGGGGTTCCCGGCAGCGCGATGTGTGTCCTGGCAGTTCAACGCCTTGGCGGGCGGGGGCGTTGCCTGGCGAGGAGCCGATTGACTTACATTGGGGGCTCACCTAACCCGTCCGTATCCGAGGCAGGTGCGCGCCGACTTTTGTGCACCGCAACAAATGACGAGGGAGGAGACCATCATGGCGTCACCATACCAGGGTGAATGCTTCTGCGGCACAGTGAAGATCGAGGTGACGGGCGAGCCGGAGGGGATGGGCTACTGCCATTGCCGCTCCTGCCGTTCGTGGTCCGGCGGGCCGGTGAATGCGTTTACGCTGTGGAAGCCGGATGCGGTCCGCGTGGTGGCGGGCGGCGAGCACCTCAAGACCTACCACAAGACCGAGGTCAGCCACCGGCAGTATTGCGACGTCTGCGGCGGGCACCTGATGACCAATCACCCGCCGCTGGGCATGATCGACGTGTTTTCGGCCACGCTGCCGACGCTGGAGTTCAAGCCGGGCGTGCATGTCAACTACGCCGAGACGGTGCTGCCGATGCGCGACGGGCTGCCGAAGTTCAAGGACTTCCCGAAGGAATTCGGTGGCTCGGGCGAGATGGCGACGGAATAGCGGTTCACAGCGTCCAACGGAACGCACGCAGGGTTGCTGTGGCGGCTGCGCGCGAACTTGAAAAGGTGCCGACGGCCAGCGGCCGACGGATATGCGCGCCGCTGGCGGGACAGTGCTGGCGGCGCGCCGCCGTTCTGGGTTAATATTTATCCTCGGCAAGGCGCCCGCCCTGCCGGACACGGCCACGCACCCGAGGGAGGCGGCGCGGTATGGCCCCTGAGGGCGGCATCAGGGAGGGCGGCATCAGGCAAGGTTGCTCGACCGCGTCGGACCCGGCACAGGCAGCCGCCGAGTTCCATGCCGCGGTGCACGCACCGGAAGGGGCCGGACTCGTCGTCTTCTTCTGCTCCGCCGCCTATGCCCTGGATGTGCTTGAGGCGGGTCGGCCGGCGACGACATGCAGCTCGATCAGACATCGGTCTTTCATGACGGGCGGTTTCACCCTGATGCCGCGGTGCTGACGCTGATCCGGACCAGCCGGTCGTTCCGGATCTACCGCTGCCACCACTTCCTGGGCTCCGACATCAAGATGGCGGTGACGGCGGCGGACCCGCACGCCTGCGTCGTCCATGAGATAAACGCCGAACCGGCGGGGGCGGAGTATGCGCGGGTCATCGGGCTGCGTCCCAGGGACCTCACGCGAATCCGGTTTGCCGAATCGCCGCTGATGGTGCGCGTCGGCGGGGAGTACCACGCGCGGTCGATCCAGCGCGTGAACGAGGACGGCAGCCTGACCTTCTACTGCGCGATCGATGAGGGCGTGGTGCTGACGCTGGCCTGCCGGCAGGACATCGCCGAACACCTGGAGCAGTTCTTCCAGCGGGTGCGGCAGGAGATGGGGCCGCCGGCGCTGG